>NZ_JBFHFD010000131.1:0-16229 GCF_041583735.1 Novipirellula sp. | reverse complement strand
GCAAGCGAGTAGACAAAGGGCCGAAAGCCCACGCCTTGAACGATGCCCGATACGCTGATCGTTCGCCGCTGCATGGGGAGCCTCGATTGACATCGCCGTATTTAGGACCGCCGTATTTAGGACCGCCGTATTTAGGACCGCCGTATTTAGGACCGCCGTATTTAGGACTGCCGGAAGAATAGCTGGCGGCATTTTCCGTAGTGGACGAGGCAACGAGTCCTTTTGGGCTCAGTGAAGCTGCAAGACTCGTTGTCTCGTCCACTACCGACCGCCATTGATTATTCCGAACGTTTTTAGTGGGCCGTCGTGTCCATAGGCAGGTTTCGATCGCCGAGCATATTGTCGAAATCGAGAATCGCCGCAGGATCACTGGCAACCATCTTGATACGAGCTAGATTGGCCCGAGCCGATTGCTCCTCTTCCACTTGCTCGGTGATGAACCATTGCAGCTCCACCAAGGACGCAAACGCTTTCTGTTCCATGGCAAGTTGAAACAGTGTGTCGATACGCTGGGTGTTCTCTTTTTCCTGCTTCAGTGCCCACTCAAAAATCTCGACGATGTTGGCAAATTCTTGACGTGGCGGATCAACTTGAGTCAAGTTCACCTCGACATCGCGGGCGAGCAAGAAGTCATAGATCTTCATTGCATGGGTGTACTCTTCTTGAGCTTGAGCACGAAGCCAACCGGCGCATCCGGTCAACTGTTGGCGGTCGCACCAGGCGCTCATGGCTAAATAGGAATACCATGACCCCAATTCGCAGGAGAGCTGTTCGTTCAGGGCGTCGGTAACTTGATGATTAGACATAGGGACTTCACTTCAAAAATGAATAGGGATCGGTTCGGACTTTGCCGTTTCAACCCGCATCCTAACGCGCGACTTCGTGATCGGACTAGCTGGCTATCGACCAATACCGATGGGGGTTACTCATCCAGCGTAAACCCGACCTTGATCGTTACCTGCCAATGCGAGACCTTGCCATCGGCGATGTCGCCTCGTGTCTCGATCACTTCGAACCAGCGAAGCCCTTTGACGGTCTTTGCGGCACGGGCGATGGCGTTGTTCACAGCGTCCTCGATCGAGGAGGTGGAGGTCCCTGTAAGTTCGATTTTTTTGTAGATGTGGTTCGACATGACGAATACTCCTAGTGAGATTGCGAGACCCTCGCACCCCCCGGTGCGACGGAACCGAGTATAGCGTATTTCGAACCGAGAAAATCACTCAAATCTGCGTGCTTTCGCACCCCCAAAGGTGACCTGGGCGAAAGGAACAGGCACGTCGTCCTGGATCCATTTCTAGGCATCGGTTGCCGAGCTAATATTGGCCGCTTTGGCTGGCGAAGCATCGCTCGGAGTTCTCGATTCCCAGCGTGCAAGATCCGCGAATTTCTTAGCCAGTTTCTCGGAAATCGACGACAGCGCACCGCCGCGATGCATCGCGCAATCTCGGCACTGCTCTTTGACTCGGTTTTCCAGATCCACCTGAAACGAGCGGTTCTTTTTCCCGACATAGCCGCTCATCAACAGTGACTTCAACAGATTTTCGCTGCGTTCCATTCCCGCGTCACTTTCGCCCGCCAAGGATCGGCAACAAATTTTGGCGAGTTCGTTTAGATCCGCTTCAATCTCAGGATTGGTATCTTCGTTAGTTTCTGTCTCATTCATTTTCATATCTCATCGCGAGCATGGTGGTATTTTTTTTCACGCGGGATCAATGGTTCCCATATTATGGTGCAAACATCGATACACTTCCTCCGTCACCTTTTGTTGTCATTGCGTCTCCTTTTCTCTCACGCTCCAAAACGCTCCATCGACATCGCGCTGCGGACGGACCGCTGCCGAAAATCGAGGGAGCGTCACACTCGCTAGGTCGACTTGCCATTAGCACTTGCAAGAGGATTCAAACTGTTGCACTTGGCGTTCCGCCTCTTCTCGAGCGATGCCATAGCGTTCTTGCACGCGGCCTACCAATTCTTCGCGTTTTCCATCGACGCGATCCAGATCATCGTCGGTAAGATCGCCCCACTGCTGTTTGACCTGTCCCTTGGCTTGCTTCCACTTGCCTTGAATCTGGTCCCAATTCATCTCAATATCTCCCTTAGGTAAAGTTGCACGAAAATCAGCCCAACTCGAATCAGCCCAACTCGGGCGTATCCATTAGCCAACTCAAGTGCATTTGCTGGACCAAACACCATCGCTATCGGTTTGCCCCAGCATCGACAGCAATGCTGCAGAAGTCTTGAATTCCCATCCACACCCCCGGAAACGAACTCGCTCGGCCCCGAACAACCGTGGTGACGCCACCATAAAAAAAGACAGCATCCCCATCTGGGACTGCTGCCTTGTCGTATTTCCAACCGTTTGCCAACGTGCGCTCGGTTGCTCTTTATTCGTCCACGTCGACGGTGATCTCGCCTGTATCGCGAGACCGTTCTACTTCGACGCCCCCGTCGGGTGTATCGACATCCAACAGCGTTTCCTTGTTATCGCAGCCGACGATCGCGAATCCAACGAAAAACGTCGCGACAGCAAACAGCGACCGCATCGATCGGAGAAAAGAATTCATAATGGACCTGCAAGTTTGTTTTTTCAAAGAAGGTAAATCTCGATATAGCCATCGACCGATGGCCGCTACACGTAACCCATCAACACCAGCACCAATACGATGACAACAATCACTGTCAATGCTCCGCTGGGGGCGTACCCCCAACTTCGGGAGTGTGGCCACGCAGGCAACGCTCCCACAAGCAACAAGATCAAAAGGATAAGCAATAGGGTGTACATCACGATTCTCCGCTTGGCACTGCGGCCAAAAAGCTGAACAGCAGGCTCCGCTGTTTCCCAGACCGATAAAGTTCAACCGCAAACCGGATAACGGAGCCGTTACCCAAGCGGACAAGATCGCTTACTTGTTTTTGTACGCATCCCGCAGATCGCGAACCTTGTCATGCCCTGCTTTAACCACCGCGTATTGCGACAACAACACATCGTTCATCGCACTTCCCGCCGTATCCTTGAGCACCTCTTCATAGGCATTCTTGATATGGTCTTCACCACGCTCGGCTTCGATCAGAATGACGTAGGGATCGCCTCCATTTAGCTTGCTGCGGACATTAATCCAGGCCCGATGCACACCGGCGCTGGCCGAACCATCGTCTTCCGCCTCTTCGCCATTCCACTGGACATAATTTTGCAACTCCGTCGCCAGGGCTGACCGCTCGTTGGCAATCTCGCGGAACAGCGTCGCGAGCTTCTTATCACTTAGCTCTTCGGCCGACTCTCGAAATCCATCATAGGAGTCAATATTGGCACGGATCAGCTTCTGAAGTTTCTTGACGGTGGTTTCACTGAGGCTTTGCTTTGTTTCGAGACTCATAGCAGACTCCGGTTAGAGGTTATTTTTTACTGATTGACGCATCGATTGGTGAAGCGTCGTGCGGGTGAAGCATCGTGGCTGCAATCGCCACGGCAACGACCAAGCATTGCGTTTCGACAACGCAACCACGACAAACAAAGGCAAACGGTGTGCCGACGCCGAATTTGCCTCTAAACCGAGCGGACGACCACTCTTTCTGACCGCAAAGCGGCCAACTTGATTTAACACCAGACAGCGGAGTTGATCAAAACAACACGAATGGCCCACGAAACGAAACGCCCGCGAAACGATTTGATGCCGATTCCCAGCCCGATCGCGTTTATTGAGACGGTTGCGACTGGTACACGATTTGCCATTTCCGTTTTGCCATTTTCGTTCTTACGAACATTCGTTTCGGTTCCTCGTTTCTGTGTTTCTCGTTCCTCGTCCATCGAAGGGAGCTCCCCACGTGGCACTTCACCCTCACTGCATCTTTCAACGAGGATCAAGCCCCATCGTTGCCGCGGCGGTTCACAACGGGCACGACACTCGCCGGAGTGTCGAGCAGCGTTTGGCGATTGACGAAGACGAACAGCAACGAGAAGAAGATCCGATCACGGGTGAATGGACTCAAATCGCGAAGACCCAAATCGTCGGTCTGCGTTCGCGTTTCGAAGTGGACCTGAACCGACCGCGTGACAAGGCGGTTTACGAAACGCCCGCCGATGCCTGGGGAATGGAGGTCTGGGACACGCCACCGGACCCCAAAATGATCGAAGCATCGCTGCGTGAATACGACAAATTCTATGAAGATGTCGAAGCCTTGCTGCGTGAACTGATCGAAGAACATGGCCGCGTCGTCGTCTATGACTTGCACACCTACAACCACCGTCGCGACGGAGCGGATGCCCCGCCCGCCGACCCACGCAAAAATCCCGAAGTCAACGTTGGTACCGGGACGATGGATCGCAAATTCTGGGCACCCGTCGTCGACCGGTTTATCACCGAACTTCGAGCGTATGACTTTCACGGACGCAAGTTGGATGTCCGCGAAAATGTGAAATTCCAGGGTGGCTATTTTGGCGAGTGGATCCACACCACGTTTCCCGAACAAGCTTGTGCGATTGCGATCGAGTTCAAGAAATTTTTCATGGATGAATGGGAGGGCGAAGCCAACCCCGACGAGGTGGATTGTATTTACAAGGCGTTAGAGTCGACATTGCCCGGCGTCCAAACAGCATTGAGACAACTGTGAACCCCAACAACACGCCGCCGCAACCGAAACGCGATCCAATCGAATCGGAGTTCGACGCGATTACCGACGCGGTATGCGCACGTTTGTCAAAAAACCAACGGGTACGACGGACGCTGCCAGGGGATGGCCGCTTTAAATTTGATCGTCAGCTTCCCTTTCTGTGTGTTTATCGCTCGCCGGTCGATCACAAAGACACGGGCACGCGTGAATTGGTAACCACCGAGGCGGCCTATCTGTTTGCTTCGGCCGCCCCGCAATACCATTCGGGGCTAACGACATTGACGACGGCCGTTCGCGGCATCATGCAAGAGCACTTTGGCACTTTCTTGTTCGTTGAAATATGGTGTTCCGACGCAGCGAACACCCCACAACCTTCGCGACCGAGCTTCGAAATCGTCTCGCCTGACTTGGATGCGTTGCCGTCGACCATTGAAGTCCTGCGAAATTCGCTCAAAGAAATTTCGGTCCACGGACGCTGCGGCACCGTCACAGAACGAAGCGACAATCGCGTCGGACCACCCCAAATCGAACCACTTGCCCCGCAGTGTTCCGGCGATGCCAATGCAGGCGTCTGCACGATTGGGATCGCGGTGAAACCGGTGTATCGCGATTCCCGCAATGGATCGCTCTACCCCGTCGTGCTGCAATCGTTTCGCCGTCAATTGGCGACCGGCCTTCGCAAGACGATTGCGGAATTTACGGGCAGCCAAGACCAATCCACCAAGGTGCATTTCGAATCACTTGGGCCCTCGTCGCTGGTCAAAGCAACTCGTTTAATCGACCAACAGCTCTGCAGCGTCTCGGAATCGTTCGATTTCTTGCTGCAAGTCACGCCGACCAATGCGGACGAAGCTTGGCAACAATTTCATGACAGTCGTTATCGCGAGTTACCCACGCTGTATTATCGCCCGCTGCCGTACCACCCCAACGTGCTCAAACGCCGCCTGTTCGATATTGAAATTGAACGTGTCGAAGATCCCACTCTGGCGCATCTGTTTTGGGAAAAGCAAAACGAGGTGGATCGGCAATTGACTGCGTTACGAGATCTTGACCAACCCGAAACGTCCAAGTCATCCTCGCATCCTTCGCCATTTTTGAGCACGAGTCTGCAATTGTATGGTCGCCCCGAAGACGCTCTGATCACGTTGGCCAAAGACATCCTACGAACGATTCATCCCAGCCCCAAACACAAATCGAAATCGGCTCGCTGCATTGCCAGCAGCGAAATCATTCAGCGAGCGCATGATGAAATCGACTATTATCACACCAAGATGAACGAGTTCACCGCGACGGTGCAGGTGTCCGATTCTATCGCTTCGGGAATCATGGTCTCGCAAGGCCGGTTGCTGATCTCGAGCAAGATAAAACTCGCGGCAAAACGTGTCGAATCGTTATTGCATCACGAAATCGGCACCCATTTGTTGACGTATTTCAACGGTCGCTGTCAACCATTTCAACAACTGTACGCGGGTTTGGCAGGCTACGAAGAGCTGCAAGAAGGTTTGGCAGTATTGGCGGAATACTTGTGCGGTGGATTGACAAAGCGTCGTTTGCGGACGCTGGCGGCTCGCGTCATTGCGGTTGATTCGATGATCGCCGGAAACGCGTTTGTGGAAACGTTCCGCTTGCTACACAAGAAGCATCACTTTGCTCCGCATGCCTCCTTCACCACCACATTGCGAGTGTACCGCGGGGGCGGCTACAGCAAGGATCTGATCTATCTGCGTGGTCTGCGTGATTTACTCGAATATTTGGCAGCGGGGCATGAAATTGAACCGTTGTATGTGGGCAAGATTGGATTGCAGCATGTGCCGTACGTGCAAGAGTTGCGGCGGCGCGGAATCATTACTCCTCCGCGTGTTTTACCTCGTTTCTGGAACGACCCTCGCATCCGTGACCGGCTCGAAGTCTGTCGGGGCAAGTCGGTCCTTGATCTTATGGAGACCGACTGATGAAGATTGGATTTGTAGTCAACGATGTCTTGACCGAACAAGCCGCCTACACGACGACGCGGCTCGCAATGACCGCCGTGAACATGGGGCACCAAGCCTACACACTCGGCGTGGGTGATTTTGTCTACGCACCTGATGGAACCATTCATGCGTCCGCGCGAACGGTCAATGGCGAGCATTATGAATCACTCGAAAACTTTATTGGTGAACTTCAGGACAAAGAATCCGGTGGCGTCAGAATATCGCTTGACGACCTCGACGTTTTGCTACTTCGCAACGATCCTTCGGACGACGCAGCAGAGCGTCCATGGGCTCAAACCAGTGGCATCTTGTTTGGACAACTCGCCACGGCGCGAGGCGTGATCGTCTTGAACGATCCTGAAAATCTCGCCAATGCCATCAACAAAACTTATTTCCAACACTTTCCCGAAGAAGTCCGCCCCAAAACCTGCATCAGTCGTGACATCAAGCAGATCAATTCGTTTATCGAATCCCAAAATGGCAAAGTGGTGATCAAACCGCTGCAGGGGTCCGGCGGTCAAAGCGTGTTTTTGATCAATGAAGACGAAAAAGCAAACCGCAACCAAATGATTGAAGCGGTGCTGCGTGACGGATACTGTATCGTCCAAGAGTATTTGCCCGCCGCAGTCGATGGCGATGTCCGATTGTTTGTCATGAATGGTCGACCGCTGTGGCACGAAGGGGCGTATGCCGCGTTTCGCCGAGTCAACAAGACGGGCGATGCGAGAAGCAATATGCATTCGGGGGGCAAGAGCGAGGCGGCCGAGGTGACCGACAAAATGCTTGAATTGGTCGAAATGGTGCGTCCGAAACTCGTCCGCGATGGCATGTTCCTAGTGGGGCTGGATATCGTCGATGACAAGTTGATGGAGATCAATGTATTCAGCCCCGGTGGTCTCGGCAGCAGCCAACAATTGACCGGAGTCGATTTTACCGCCGCGATCATTCGCGATTTACAACGCAAGGTTCGCTACAAGCAGTATTACGGATCTCGCATCCGTAACGTGGATCTTGCCACGCTGTAGAGGGCGAATCGTTCGGCGACCCGTGAACGATTCCCTAGTAGCCACCTTCGCCAGAAGGGGGTGATTCACAATGGACGCCAACAATCCACGCTCTGGCGAGCGTAGCAACTCAAAGTTCACGGCGTTCGACGTTTCGCTGGGAACTCAACGAATTCAGCCGAGCGTGATCGCTGGCGGCCCATGGAAAGAGTCGGAAACACAGGGGGAATTGACGAAAACGCCTTTACCGTCTTCAATTTGACATCGTTTCAACGTTTGTAAGGTTTGGAAGGTGCTGCGATGGGTGTCAAATCAATGGTGGGCAAGTTGGATGGGATGCTGCGGGTGGGCGAAGCGGCCGAGTACTTAAGCGTGACCACGGAAACGCTACGAAACTGGGATAAATCGGGACGACTTGTTCCCACGCGTCATCCGGTCACCGGCTATCGCTATTACCGGCAAGAAGACCTTGACGCGTTTCTCGCGGCCATCGTGGCCCAACGCGAGCACGCGTGAACTTCATTAGTGAATGCATCCTCGGGTGGCATGCGACGGCGGAGTCGCAAAACGCCAGCGAGATCACAGGGGATATTTTGGGGCATCGAGAGATGGATGCGGCAGTGGCGCGGCGCGCCCACTGGCAAGGTACAAGCGTATGAATCGTGACAAAGAATCGGAGCAAAATCGCGTCGGCGATGCCTCGCCCCTGATCGTCGGCGTGGGCGCATCGGCCGGTGGACTCGAAGCATTCCAGGAACTGTTGACCGCGCTCGGCGATGCACCAGGGATGGCGATCGTGTTCATCCAACATCTTGATCCGCAAAGCAAATCGCTGTTGGTCGAATTGTTATCAAAATCGACCTCGATGCAGGTGCTTGAGTTAACCGATCGCACAGCGCTGATTGTGGACAAGGTTTACATCTGCCCTCCGCAAACGTTGCTGGAAATACACCACGGTTCGGCCCGCATCGTTCAACCCGAGAATGAGATTCGCCGCACATCGACGATTGACCATTTCCTGCATTCGCTTGCCCAAGACCAACAAGACCGCGGTCTCGGCGTGATCTTGTCGGGCACCGGCAGCGATGGAACCCTGGGACTCAAAGCGATCAGCGACCGAGGTGGATTGACGTTTGCGCAAGACCCGGTGTCTGCCAAATACGACTCGATGCCTCGTAGTGCCGCAACGATGGGAGTCGCGGATCACGTGATCCCGCCCCGCGAGATTGCTGGCGAACTGCTGCGTTATGCCCGCCATTTGTCGGACCAAGCCGCTTCCGTTTCTCCTCACCGCTTGGGCCAGCAGATCGAAGAAGCGATACCAGTGATCGCGGAAACGCTGATGAAGGTCACTTCGCATAATTTCCAGCATTACAAATCCAGTACGCTGCAGCGGCGTATCCAACGGCGAATGCAAGTGCGGAAAATCGCATCGGTCAACCAGTATATCGAACACCTCACGCAAAATGACGACGAGATCCATGCTCTCTTTCGAGACTTGTTGATCGGGGTTACCGCATTCTTTCGAGACCCCGAGGCCTTTGAAGCTCTGCGTAATCAAGTGCTACCGAAGCTCTTCGAAAATCGCGATCCCAACGACAACGTGCGTATTTGGGTTGCCGGCTGCGCCAACGGAGCGGAAGCGTACACGATGGCGATGTTGTGTCGCGAAGTGATGGACCACCTCCCCGCTCCGCCCAACGTCCAGATCTTTGCGACGGACATCGACGAGCGTTCCTTAGCAATTGCCCGCCGTGGCACGTACCCGCTGGGGATCCAAGATCACATCAGCCCCAAGCGATTGAAACGGTTCTTCGTCAAACAGGGGACGAAATATCACGTCGCGAAAGAGATCCGTGAGCTTGTTCTGTTTTCGAATCACAATTTGATCAGCGACCCTCCCTTCTCGCGTCTCGACCTGATCTCGTGTCGCAATCTATTGATCTACCTCGGACCTCACCTGCAAAAGAAATTAATTCCGCTGTTTCACTATGCGTTATGTCCCTCGGGCTACCTTTTTTTAGGGCCCAGCGAAAGTATCGCCTCGCATGCAGAATTGTTTCGCCCTATCGATGCCAAGTCCCGCATTTCGCAGCGGAAAGGGACCGCGATCGGATCGGCAACCCCAACGGGTTTCTTACCGCGAGCGGCGACATCCCCTCGATCGGCTATCACCCCCGACGCATCAGTCGATTTGACAGACATGATGCAGCGGATTGTGCTGGACGAATTCACTCCGAAAACAGCGGTCATTGATGAATCAGGCCAAGTGCTAACATCGTCGCCAAACATCAAAAAATATCTCAGCCTGACCGCAGGTCCATTTGAAAACAACATCGTCAAAATGGCGGCAAGTGGCTTGCAAATTGGTTTGCGTGCCGCGATTGCGGAAGCCAAACGAACCAGCCGCCGAGTCCAGCACGAAAACTTGTCGCTGCGTGACGGCGACCAAGTCCAACGGGTCATGTTGACCGTCCAACCGATGCCCCGTTTAGGCGAAGACGCTCCGTTATTTTTGGTCGTCTTTCACGATGTCGGCTTACCTATCCAGCGTGACGAGAGCGACGATCTGATCCAGCATCCTCATCCCGATACCGATTCGCTGATCGTTCAGATTGAACGCGAACTCGAGACCACTCGCAGCGATCTTGAACAGACGATGCAGGACATGGAGGCGACCAATGAAGAGTTAAAATCGTCCAACGAAGAACTGTTGTCGATGAACGAAGAGTTGCATTCGGCAAACGAGGAATTGGAAACCTCACGCGAGGAGATCCGTGCTAGCCGAGACGCAATCGCCAACATCAACACCGATCTCGAGAACCTGTTCCGCAGCACCCAAATTGCAACGATTTGTTTGGATGCAAACCAAAACACGATCTGGTACTCGCCTGCCGCTTCGCAAATCTATCGGTTGATCGCCAGCGATATTGGACGTCCGCTGGGTGACATCTCGCATGACGCGGTAAAAATGCCTGCGCTCCCCAGCGTCCAAGAGCTTTCCGCCAGCAACGAGCGTCTTGAACATGAGATCCAAACCAACGACGGACGCTGGTTCCTCCGCCGCGTGCTACCGTACATGCGTGGCGACAAAGCGGACGGATTGATTTTAACGTTCATCGACATCACGCTGCAAAAACAGTCGACAATTCGCATGACGACGGAACATCAAGTCATCCGCTTGATCGCCGATGCGAAGTCGTTTGACTCGGCGGTCCCCAAGGTCTTGAAGACGATTCGAGAATCGCTGGGAGCCGATATCTGCGCCATTTGGCTACCCGATCCTCAGCACCAATTGCTGCGATGCACCGAGGTATCGGTAGGGCCAAACGATCCCGAAATGGAGCAAGTTGCTGCCCAAAACCAGGAATTTGAGTTTAGCAAAGGGCGAGGGTTACCCGGCCGGGTCTGGCAATCATTGACCGCACATTCAATCGAAAATCTGTCCGCCGACTCAAATTTTTCGCGCACGCATACCATTGCTGCGGGACTGACCCAAGCGATGGCGATGCCCATCGTGGTGGGCACCGATTTCTTTGGTGTGATCGAAGTTTTTTCACGACGCTCAGGCAGGTACGAGCAGCCGTTCTTGGCGATGTTGCAATCGATTGGCATTGAATTGGGACAATTTATTCGCCACACCCAAGCCGATGCGAATTTGCGTGACGAAGAGGCCCGTAAATCTGCGATCTTAGCCTCGGCACTCGACTCGATCATCACGATGGATGTCGATGGCCGAATCGTCGATTTCAATCCTGCTGCCGAGCAAACGTTTGGTTACAAACAAGAGGAAGTGAAGGGGCGTTTACTAGCGGACACCATTGTTCCCGAAGAATTTCGCGACGCCCACACTCGTGGACTAAAACGCTATTTGGCATCGGGCGAATCCACGGTAATCGGTCGCCGAATTGAATTGACGGCCCTGCGATCCAACGGCGAGCAATTCCCTGTCGAGCTTGCCATCAACGCAACAAAAACGCGGGATGGATCTCCCTTTTTCACTGCGTATCTGCGTGATATCACCGAGCACAAGCAATTTGTGCAAACGATCTTTGAGCGGGATGAGCGAATTGTCGCCTTGCTAAACTCGACCGCCGAAGGCATCTACGGCATCGACCCCGAAGGCATTTGTACGTTTGCCAATGCATCGTGCGCCGAATTGTTGGGCTATGCAGACCCCGCAGAACTGGTCGGCAAACAGATGCATCAACTGATCCATCACACGCGTCGCGATGGCAGCGATTGCCCGAACCATGAATGTCAGATCTACGAAGCATTCCGTGTCGGCGCACAAGTCCATATTGACGACGAGCTATTCTGGCGAGCCGACGGCACATCCTTTGATGTCGAATACTGGTCCTATCCAATGATCCGCGAGGGTCAAACGATCGGCTGTGTGGTGACATTTATGGATGTGACACATCGCAAAGAAGCCGAGCGTGTGGTGGTCAAGCAGCGAGAGGATCTTGATCTTGCTTTTCGCGCCGGTCGGCTGGGATCGTGGCATTGGAAGGTGTCGGAGAATCAGGTCACATGGTCAGACCACTTGTACGAGTTGCTCGGCTACAAGAAAGATCAATTCGTAGCGACCGCCGAAGGTTTCATGCAGATCATTCACCCCGATGATCGCGACTATGTTCAGGGCCGTGTTGATGCAGCATTCAGCGGCAGATGCGAAGAATTCGAGATGGATTTCCGGGTGATCCGTGGTGATGACCAGCAAACCATCTGGACCTACGGCCGCGGGGTAATCCAGCGTGATTCGCAGGGAAACCCGCTGTCGATCACGGCGGTGGCGAGTGACGTCAGCGCTCGCAAGAAGGCGGAATTGGACATGATCCAACGAGAGCGGACGCTCTCGCTAGCGCTGGATGCCGGCCGCATGGGCAGCTGGGTTTGGAACATTCCCAAGAACAAGATCACTTGGTCCGATCGTCTGCATTCGATGTACGGCTATGACAAACAAGAATTCAAGGGGACCCCCGAGGGATTCTTGGAAATTGTGATTCCCGAAGATCACGTCGTCGTGCAGCAGGTGATTGACTCGGTGCTGCATTCGAATTCCGAGCGTGAAGCATTTGAATGCCGTTGCATTCGCGGTACCGATGGACGAACGATCTGGTCTCAGGTGCATGGCGTCGTCGACCGCGACGAGCAAGGCAACGCCTTAAAGATCACGGGGTTCGCCGTCGATATCACCGAACGCAAGTCCCGCGAATTGAATCTGGCATTTCTAGCGGACTTGCAATCCGCATTCGTCAATCCGTTGTCGGCCGACGAGATCATTCAGCAAGCATGTACCCGAATCACCGAGTACATGAAGTTGTCGCGATGCACGCTGGCCGAAATCAACGAGCAGGACGAAACGGCGAACGTCTTTTACGAACATCTCACCGAGCCAGGCCTTGCCAGCCTGCGCGGAGACCATAGCCTGGCCGAGTTCCACGAAGCTCCCGAGCGAGAGGCACTATTAGCAGGCCACCCGCTCGCGATTGATGACTGTCAAAATGTAAAACGTTCGGCCAACTCGGCCGAACGTTTTGCTGCCTTCGATATCGGTTCGATGTTCACCGCAACCTATATCAGCGACCGACGTTTAAAGTTTGTATTGGCCGCCATTCGCAAGGAACCGCATCGTTGGCAAGCGGACGAGAAAGAGTTTTTACAAGAATTCACGACTCGGGTTTACGCGCGTCTGGAACGGGCCCGCGCCGAAGACGCACTGCGTGAAAGCGAAGAATTCAATCGCACGATTATCGAAAGCAGCCCCGACTGTATCAATGTCCTCGACTTGGACGGTCGCATGTTGACAATGAACTCTGCCGGGATTGCCTCGTTTGAAATCGCTGATTTCGAGACCTTCCGAGGCGAGCCATGGGAAACATTGTGGCCCGCCGAAATCCAGCCCAGCGTTCGTGAAGCGCTGCGTGATGCGATTGCCGGGGGAACCGCCAGCTTCCAAGCGTTCTGTCCCACCGCCAACGCCACGCCCAAATGGTGGGACGTGATCGTCACCTCGGTGCGTGGGGTGTCCGAGCAAATCAAATTTCTCGTTGCGGTGTCCCGAGACATTACCGAACGAAAACGTTGGGAATTGGAACTCGCCGACCGCGAAGCTCACCTGCGTCGCGTAATCAACAATCAATTGGGACTCGTCGGAGTGATCGGAAACGATGGCAAGTTACTCGAGGTCGACGATCGTTCGATGAGCATCGCAGGACTGAGTCGCGACGATGTGATTGGTAAACACTTTGCCGAATGCGCTTGGTGGACTTACGATGACGCGGTCGCCAACCAAATGCGAGACGCGATGGATCGCGCCTTTGCGGGTGAAACGGTGCGGTTCGATGTCGGCTTGTATTCCAAGGAAGGTAATCCGCTGATGATCGATTTCATGATGGCACCGGTCCGAGATGCCAACGGCAATATCGAATACCTGATTCCCTCGGGCGTCGACATCAGTGATCGCTATGCCGCTCAGATGCGATTGGTCGAAAGCGAACGCCGCATCTCGATGGCGCTCAAGGCCGGAGCGATGGCAGCTTGGGAGTGGAGCGAGGAAAAAAGCGTCTGGGAAGACTCTCTATTCCAACTGCTGGGTATCCCCTGGCAAGAAAACCCCTCATCCGAATTATTCTTTCAAAGCGTCCATCCTGACGACCTTTCCACGCTCAAATCCGTGTGGAAACGGGCGACCGAAAACGGCGATAACTATGAAACCGAATTCCGCGTTATCCGCCCCGATGGCAAAGTAGTCTGGCTAGCGGCGGTCGGCACCATCCTGCGTGATGAACAGGGCAAGATTACACGGATCCATGGCCTGAACTGGGACATCACTAACGCGAAGGAATCCGAGCGTCGCATTCTCGCCAGCGAAGAGCGTCTGCGATTGGCACTCAGTGCGGCGGAATTGAAACTTTGGCAATGGCATGTCAATGCCGACCAATTCTATCGTTCCGGTGAATTGAGCAAACAATCGGGAATCGAGTCCGCCCAACCGATCGGAGGACTTGCGGAATTTCTTGATTTGGTTCATCCCGATGACCGAGATCACGTCGAGCAAACTCTGCGACATAGCTTGGCAGAGGGTACTCCGTATCGCTGTGAATATCGCATCCTGCGTTCGTCCAAAGCCTATCGCTGGGTGATGTCGCTAGCCCATCTTTCCATCAAAGACAGCGATTCGCCGCTGCAAATGATCGGGGTGGAGTTGGATATCACGACTCGGCGTGAATCGGAAGAAGCGATCAAATCGGCACTGGAAAATTACGAAAGCAGCAATACAAAACTGCAAGGAATTTTCGATGTTACCTTGATCTTTGTCGGCGTGATCGATTTGGACGGTCAGGTCAGCGAGGTCAACGAAACAGCCACCACAGGGTGTGGATACAGACGTGACCAGATCATTGGAAAAAAATTCTGGGAATGTCCATGGTGGCGCCGATCGGCGAAAGTGCAGTCTTCAATCCGCGAGTCCTTCCAACGTGCTGCTGCGGGAGAAAGCATCGAAATGGAACTGGATTACTGGATCGCCGACGGTTCAAAACGCTCGATTCAATACAGGATTGCCCCGGCTCGAAACGAGAAAGGCGAGGTCGCATTTGTCGTGCCTAGTGGTGTGGACATCACCGAACGAAAGCGAAATGAACGCGAGATCCGGCTCAGTGCCCAACGCTTAAGCGTTGCCGCCAAAGCGGCTGGTTTTGGTATGTTGCATGTCGATTTGCGGTCGCAAAAAGTAATATTTTCACCGGAGTTCAAACGAATCGTCGGCTATCCCGAAGATTACACGTTCCAGATCGAGATGAGCCAAACTCCCTCGTTTGTCTACCCCGATGATGTGGATGCGTACCAACAGTATTTTCAGAAAGCCGCCCAGACGCGGCGGAAACTGATGACGCCACTTGACCTTCGCATCACGCGACTTGACGGCCAAATCCGCTGGGTGCGGTTGCAAACCAAAACGCTGTGGAGCAAAGGTAGCGAAGGCCAAAAACGCCCCTCTCAAATTATCGGCACGCTGTTGGACATTACGAATCAACATGAATTCGAACAGTCGCTCAAAGAAGCACGAGAACAGGCGGTCGCGGCGAACGAATCCAAGAGTGCGTTTTTAGCGAACATGAGTCACGAAATTCGCACCCCGATGACCGCAATCCTGGGCTATGCCTACTTGATTGCCGAAAAGGTCAACGATGACGAAACGCTTTCGCACGTTCGCACGATCCGGCACAACGGTGGTTTTCTGCTGGATATCATTAATGACATTCTTGACTTGTCAAAAATCGAAGCCGGCAAATTTGAAATCAGCCAACAACGGTTCGCGCCCAGCCATTTAGTCGAAGACGTTCGCTCGATCATGGAAGTCCGTGCGACCGAGAGCAACCTTGAACTCGATGTCGAATACCACGGTAAAATTCCTGCGGAAATCACCTCGGATCCCAAACGTTTGAAACAAGTCCTGATTAACTTGGTTGGTAACGCAATTAAATTCACCCCCGCCGGCATGGTGAAAATCATCGTGCGTTATGTGAATCAGCAACACGACCATGGGATACTGCAATTCGAAATTGTCGACTCTGGAATCGGAATGAGCAAACAACAACAGCGACGGTTGTTCCAGCCATTTTCGCAAGGGGACGGG
>NZ_JBFHFD010000130.1:0-16301 GCF_041583735.1 Novipirellula sp. | reverse complement strand
TGCTCTGCCGTGCTCCGCGTGCTCATCAAATGCAAATCCGAGATGAACACCGCTTGCTTGGGCATCTGATCGCGAGGCCAAGTGTGGATCATGTTCGCTGCCTTATTTCCATTGACGATAACGCTGGATCAATCCGTTGGTGGAACTGTCGTGCGCCAGCGACGCGTCACTGGATTGCAATTCCGGCATGATCTTTTTAGCAAGCATTTTGCCGAGTTCCACGCCCCATTGGTCAAACGAATCGATATCCCAAATCACGCCTTGCGTGAACGTGCTGTGCTCGTACAACGCGATCAATTTGCCGAGTACGCTCGGCGTCAACTGCTCGATAAAGATCGTGTTCGAGGGCCGGTTGCCTTCAAAAACGCGGTGCGGCACGAGCTGGTCCGCCGTCCCTTCGCTCTTCACTTCCTCGGCGGTTTTCCCCATCGCCAACGCTTCGCCTTGGGCAATCACATTGGCCATCAAAATGTCTTGATGATCGCCCAGTGGATTCAGCGACTTGCAGAACGCGATAAAGTCACACGGAATGAGGTGCGTGCCTTGGTGAATCAATTGGTAAAACGAATGCTGACCATTCGTACCCGGTTCACCCCAGAAAATCGGACTGGTGTCATAATCGACGCGGTCACCCGAGAGTGTCGTGGATTTGCCGTTACTCTCCATCGTCAATTGCTGCAAGTACGCTGGGAATCGCTTCAGGTATTGATCGTACGGCAGCACCGCAACCGTCTTCGCATCAAAAAAGTTGGCGTACCAAACGTTTAACAACCCCATCAGTGCGGGCAAGTTTTGATCCAGCGGTGCGGTGCGAAAGTGAACATCCATTTCATGAAATCCGTCGAGCATTTCACGAAAGTTTTTTGGACCAATCGCCAGCATCGTCGACAATCCGATCGCCGAATCCATCGAGTAGCGACCGCCCACCCAGTCCCAGAATCCGAACATGTTCGCGGTGTCGATTCCGAATTTGCCGACTTCATCGGCATTGGTCGAAACCGCTACAAAATGTTTCGCCACCGCCGACTCGTCGCCTCCCAATCCAGAGAGCAACCACGTGCGTGCAGAGCGCGCGTTGGTCATCGTTTCCTGAGTCGTGAACGTCTTGGACGCCACGATGAACAGCGTTTCGGCGGGATCGAGATCCTGAGTCGCTTCGGCGAAATCGGTTCCATCGACGTTGGAAACGAAGCGGAAATTGAGTTCACGATTGCTGTAGTGTCGCAGTGCCTCGTAGGCCATCACCGGGCCAAGATCCGAACCGCCGATCCCGACATTGACGATATTGCGAATTTTCGAACCGGTGTGGCCTTTCCACTCGCCGCTGGTAACGCGGTCGCAGAATGCCGCCATTTTATCGAGTACCGCATGCACCTCGGGCACCACGTTCTCGCCTTCGAATTCGATTTTGGCGTCACGCGGAGCACGAAGGGCCGTATGCAGCACCGCCCGATCTTCGGTGGTGTTGATCTTTTCGCCGCTGAACATCGCATCGATGCGATCTTTCAAGTTTGCCGATTCGGCCAAAGCGACCAGCAATTTGACGGTTTCCGACGTGATCCGGTTTTTCGAATAATCGAGGAACAGCCCCAGCGCTTCGAGGCTCAGGGTTTGGGCACGCTGTGGATCTTCGGCAAACCACTCGCGGAGATGTTTGTCCTTAATTGCCGCGTGATGTGATTGCAGAGCTTGGTAGGCGTCGCGAGAAGTCAGACCGACGGTGGCTGTGCTGGTACTCATCCCAAAAAATCCTTCGATGAATCATGTTCGTTAAGTGGTCCCCCCATTCTCTACGAAGATTCAGAGCCAGGGAACCTTGGGTACCCCCAGTTTTTTAATGTCGTTGATCGCTCCGCGATCAAAACGAGATAAGGGCCGATAAGTTGGGACGCAAAACGCCAAGATCGCGGAGCGATCAGCGACAATTAGCCAAACAAGCCTTTACGGGGCAGGATCGACTCGGACCGGCCGAGCGCCTTTTCGGATTTCTTGACCTGCTTGCGGATCGCTTTGTCGGTCGCCGCCTCGGGCACATTGGCGAACACGTCGGCGTATTCTCGCAGCGCCGCGTCGTGATCTCCCGCGCCGGCATACGACTGGGCCAACATCAAAAACAATGCCGGCTCGTAATTCTCCGACGGATGCCGCAGCGACTCCATTTGCTGAGCCGCAAGCTTGGGCTGCCCACTCTCGAGCAAGTTGATTGCTGCAATACGAACGCACGG
Source organism: Novipirellula sp. (assembly GCF_041583735.1). Lineage (NCBI taxonomy): Bacteria > Pseudomonadati > Planctomycetota > Planctomycetia > Pirellulales > Pirellulaceae > Novipirellula > Novipirellula sp. The sequence continues at coordinate 14,076 of NZ_JBFHFD010000130.1, read as the reverse complement.
CGGGTATTCAGGATCGAGTTCGATCGCGCGCTGAAAACAACTCTCCGCTTCCAGCTTTCGTCCCTGATTCTCATACCAGCTTCCGATGCCAAGCTGGACATCAATATCGTCTTGATGCGATTGCAGCGTCGCCGACGCCAAATCCATCGCCTCCTCGGGACGATTGAACACCGTCAAGGTCCCCAGCAGCTCGATTGCGCGCTGAGGCTCATTGGGCGCCTCGGCTAACTTTGCCATCCCCGTGTCGATCGCCTCTTCGCGAAGTTGGTTCCACTGGTGCAACGGCATCACACGATGACGACGACAGTTCGAACAATCACCGAGAATCTGCTTTTTGCCCATCGGGATCAGCGGGATGAACAAGACCACGAAATAGTAACCGGTTTCGTAATCAGTCATCTGGCAATGGGCGCCACACGAATCACATCGATCATGGTAGATCCGCGGATTTTTTTTGCCGTAATATTGCGTTCCAATACCATTGATCGTGGTGGGCATAGAGGGCTTTCAGTTCAGGCCTAGTGAGGAGACAAGAAGAGTGGGAGAGTGAGTTTTCGTTAATTTAGCGGGTTGGTAGCACCGCCGCAAATTTTGATGGCCTGTTTTTTTTTGCTGCGACGATCATCACTGCGATCTGTGATTGTTGGGCTGGGTGGCGGAGCGTGAGCGCGGGTGATCATTGGGGTAGAAGAATCGATACGGTTCACCCTTGGCTTCGCATCGCTGGGCTCCGCGCAGGATCCCGCCTCTTTCTCTACTCGCTTTCAAAAGGTTTCTCTTGATGAAGATCGTTCCCACGCTTGCCATTTGTGCATTGGCTCTTTCCACTCTGTTTACCGCGACCGCTTCGGCACAATCCCACAGCTTGAATCCAGTGGCTGACGCAAAGAAGACATTGTCGCCTGGCACGGAGGCGAAAGACTTTCAGCTGCGTGCGATTGCAGGTGAGTTGTCGGGCGACGTACAGCTCAGCCAAGTGAACGCGGAAGGCCCCGTTGTCGTGGTCGTGTTGCGAGGTTTTCCAGGCCGTCAATGTCCAGCCTGTTCCGCCCAGGTTGGCGACATTGTGAAAAACGCGGACAAGTTTGCCGCCAAGAACGCACGAGTGCTGTTGATCTACCCCGGTGCGAAATTGCAACTCGGCCAACACGCGAATGATTTTCTGCAAGGCACCAAGTTGCCCAAGCCGCTGACGTTTATGCTCGACCATGACTTTCAGTTCACCAACGCTTACGGATTGCGCTGGAACGCAACCAATGAAACCGCCTACCCGACCACCCTTGTGGTCGACAAATCAGGCAAGATTACCTACGTCAAGATCAGCGAAACTCACGGCGGCCGCGCCATGAGCAACGAGATCCTCGCGGCGCTGTAATCCCCTTGCAACACGCTTCGCCTATGATCTCAGGCGGCCTGCCCCGTCTTAGGCGGCCTGCCCCGAACACGCTCCGGCGAAGCGTTAACGAGAGCCACGTTCATGTGAATTTGCACGAACGTGGAGCGGCCGTTTGGCTCGCCAGCGTCGAACAAAGTGGACTCGAGAGAGCCGCGACCGCGACACCTCTTTCCGCTCGAGTTTGCCGCGGCGGAGCAGACCACTGGAAGCGACCGAAAAAACGCTCGACTGAGCAGCTCGTGCCACGGGGCTGAAGTCGACGCCACGTCCCAGCCGATATCCCTTTCATCCGCGTCCGCTCGCGCGAGCGGACGATACGCTCATCAATTCAAAGCGACAAGGTGCATGGGATTCGACGGGGGCGGGCTGGTGGCGTAGACTGTCGTCCAGCAATGTGAGGACGCTCGTTCGCCCAAATCGCGGCACTTACGCCCAACGCGTTGCTTGAACGTCTCTTCTTTTCGCGTGCGGGATGGTGTCGTGACGGACTCGGTAAGTCAAAATGAAAACGACCAAAGCTTTGAACACGGGCAAACCTTTAAACAACGCGTGACAAAGTTTTGGCAGTGGTATCCCACCGTTGCTGAGCGATTCTTTCAGACCATCGAAGCGGGAAAATGCGGTGACCTGGTCGACGAGGTCGCCGAGTTTTGTGAATCGACCATCCCGGGGCTCAGCTGGGTGTTTGGTCCCGGTGAAAATGGCGGCCACTCGTTTACCCTCTCCGGCGAAGGCCAAATTGCCAAACAACTGCTGGCGGAATACTGGCTGCAACGCGCACCCGAAATCCCCAAATGGAACTTTCATGCCTCGCGCCAAGCCACTCCCGCCGAATTCGTCAAAGGCTTCGCGATCTCGGTCGACGAAGGCAATCGGGTCGACGTAGACGGTTTTCAAGTTCGCACGCATGTCGACGACGAACGGCAAAAGATCGATATCGTCGCCTGGCACCCCACGCTCCAATCCGTGCCTAAATCAAAACACTTCACCATCCTGTTTCTGTTGGTCGATGAAGTGCTTGGTGAATTTGGCACCCAGATGTGGTTGGGCCAGATCAAAATCGAACCATTCACCCCGGACAGCTACACGCGGTCGCTGTCGGAGCTGCCCGAATTCATTTCACAAGTCAACACGTATCACCAGTGGGAAAAACTGCCGCCACTTGAGACCTACACCGTTTATCAGTTGCGAGAGAACAAGCCGTCACCGCGAGGCGATACGGTGATCGGATCAAGTCTGATTCCCCAGCTGGTATTTGACTGTATCGATAACGAGGGAAAACTTGATGAAGATCCATTGCAGAATACCGGCGCGGAACTGGTCTACGTTGCCATCGATGGCTCGGTTTTTCCCGAGGGCCAACAATCCGATGTTCGCGCTAACATCGAAGACATCTTGAGCGATTCGCTTCGCAAAGAACTCAGCGGCCAAACACTTGGCGGGGCGTTTGGATTGAACGAAAGCTACATCGACCTACTGCTGCTTGATGGCGAGGAGAGTCGCCGGATCGTCAGCGAGACACTAGCGTTGTTGCAACTAAAAAACCGCGTCCGCATCGAATCGCATGTCAATGATACGACCCACCGCGGCGATTGAGCACGAAGAGGGTTCGTGGCAACATACAGGCACGTGGGTTCCGTGACAACAAATTCGTCACCGTCTTTGCGTTCGCTGCGTCGGGGTCGCTTGATGCAACTGTGCCCCACTCGACGTCGCTGGTAACGCAATTCACGTCAACTCTTTACCGAATCTCAACGCGCTCTCCGCACAGTGTTCATACCGCCAATGTAGAACATGGCCGTCATCCGGCACTCGACCCAACATGTCTACAACGCGAAGCACTCGAGCAATGAGATCAATCCTCCTTTGGCGAATCAGTTTGGTTATCCTGTTCTGCGGATGGCTGAGCGGATGCAATTCCGAACCCGCACTGCATCCGATCAGCGGGCATATCACGTTGGGCGGAAAACCCTACGAACGGCTGATCGTTTACTTTCGCCCAATCGACGACGCAGTGACGAAATTCAACCTCGGGGTTGGTGAAACCGATGCCAAGGGCGACCTCTCGCTGCGATCGACCGCAGGCCCCGGTTTAGCGGCGGGAAAATACAAAGTCAGCTTCACGTGCATCGTCAATCGCGGCGGCAAAGTGGTCGGATCGACCGATGAAAAACAAGATGACGACCGAAGCTTGGTCACCGAAGAGTTGGTCCCGCCCGCCTACGCCGAAGGGGGCCATAGCGAGCTTGAATTCGAAGTCCAAAGCTCGGCTGAAAACCGCTTCGAATTCGATATCCCCGCGAAAACGCCCTAACTATTTGACGTCAATCCACCGCGATGGACGAATGCTAGTGAGCGATGAGCCGTAGGGCATCGGGTCTCTACGCGTCCCCGGGCTCTGACGCGTCGCGGCTCACTAAATCAACAAGCCGCCCGCGAGTTTCGCTGCGAGAAACCCTTTACCGAACGAAACTCTTGACGAGTTCCGCTACGGGGGATGCGTGGGAGACTCGAGACCACTTTTTGCCAAACCATTTACCCCTCTTTCATTCACATTTGGAAAACCTCATGATGAAACGTCCTTTGACTGAACGCCGGCAAGGATTTACGCTTGTCGAACTATTAGTGGTCATTGCGATCATTGGCGTCCTTGTCGGACTGCTGCTGCCTGCAGTGCAGGCAGCTCGTGAAGCCGCACGGCGGATGCAGTGCAGCAACAAACTGAAACAATTGGGATTGGCAACGCACAACTTTGCCAGCACGTATCAAGATCAATTGCCAATGTTGGGTGAGGCGCAAGAGGGCGGGCACTGGAGTGCGTTTGTGATGCCGTTTTGCGAACAATCCAACTTGTACGAAGCGTTGACGTTTGGCTCGACCGACTGGGCAGCCGGCGCCGCACTGGAGGATGCTTCGCTCGACTCCTCGAATCCTCGTGATCGCCAAGTGGCCGCCTGTGAAACGCCGATCAGCGTGATGCGATGCCCTTCGTCGATCGCCCCCGAAGCTGTTTTTGACGCCTCGGTCTATTCGCCGCCGTGGTTTGTTGCTGCTCGTGCGCCGGCAAACTACTTGGCCGTCGTGACGGGGATCCAGCCCAACGACTGGAAACCCGCATTGGGCTGGGGCCGCAGCAATCTGCCGACTTGGGGCGATGGTCAAACGACAAAACATCACTCGGAACTGGACGGCATGATTCAAACCCGGCCGCTGGACAAATCCCGCATCGCTCAAGGCGGCCCCGGCGGCGGAACCAAGCTGCGTGACGTCATCGATGGACTCTCCAACACGCTGATGCTGGGCGAGGCCGAACCGGACCCTGAGTTGGCTTCGATCGCGTCGACCGCCGAAAACGCGAACTCGGGACGCAAGGACCACTGGGCAATCGGCGGCGACGACTTTGATAACTGGGAAGGAACCGATTGGTCCGAAATGGGCGGTTCCACCGCAGTCCAGATCAACTACCCCAAACCGATTGATATCCCCACCGCCGATGATTCACCTGAATGGGGCGCGTATGAGGTTAGTTTCAGCAGCCAGCATCCTGGCGGAGCTCAATTCTGTTACGGCGACGGTTCGGTCCGTTTTCTAACCGAATCGATCGACCAAATTTTGTTTTCCGCTCTGGGCACCCGTGACGGCGGCGAGGTGGTCTCGGAACCGTAGCCCGCCGCGGGTGCGGCCAAGACAAGCTCAAAAGCCTGTGTTGAAGTTGCGTTACTTGTATTGAGGGGCAACGCCCCGGAAGATGACCTAGCCCATCCCAACGGGCTGGGACCAAGAATACCAATCAATTGTAGTGCCAACGGCCCGGTCGTTTGTTCGGATCCATTGATGACGCCATAGCAAATGGCGCGGCCTTTACCTCCATTGCCCTCAAAAAAATCTCCCCCCCATGCACATTGTTTTTCGATTGCCACCTTGGCTTGCTTTTACCGTGACACTCGTTTGCAGCGTCTCTGGCACATTGGCCCACGGCCATAACGGCCCCGATCCGCGTGCCCACTGGGTCTTTGGAAAACCGTTTTTAGAAAACGGAGTTCTGAAAAGCCAACTGGGACCGCAATTACGAGCGACGGGGAACCCCAGCTTGGATGATGCCGACGGGCTCAACGCAATCCGACTTGATGGGCAACAATCCTATTTCACCGCCGAAGAAGCTTGGCCCGAATTGAAAGCCAAACTTCCGGCGAAAACGGTCACCGTCGCGGCTTGGGTCTCGCTGGACTCGCTGACGCAATACGGTGGAATCGTCTCGGCAATCCAAGACAACGGTGGCGAGGAAGCAGGCTGGGTACTCGGCTACAACGAACAAACATTTACGTTCGCGATCGCTAGCAAAGGTGCCGACGATGGCGACGGATTGATGACCTACTTGCAGGGAACGACGAAAATTGCCTCGGGTAAATGGTACCACGTCGCAGGCGTCTACGACGGAGTGACGACGCAGTTGTGGGTGAACGGCGAATTGGAAGCGGAAACCGACGTCCAGCACGGCGACATTTTGTATCCCCAAGACGCAACCCTTGCGGTGGGCGCCTATCTGGACCGTGACGAAAAGTTTCCGTTGGAGGGACGGATCGCTAAAATAGCGGTCTATGACCTTGCCGCACGCGGGGCTTGGATCGAACATGACTTTGAACACCAAAAAGAATGGGCAGAACTTCCCGCGACGGCCAAGAAACGACAACCGCTTGCGTTCCTGGTAGCCCCCTATTTGCAATTTGCAACCCACGACAGCATCCGTGTGATGTGCGAATGCAACGAAACGAGCGAGGTCAGCGTCCGTTATGGCCAAAGCGACGCGTTTGAGCATACCGTCAAAGCAACCTCGACCGACGGGATGCTGCAAACCGCTGTCCTCGAGAACCTCGAATCCGAAATGGGGTATTATTACCAAGTCACGGCAGTCGACTCAGAAACGCAACAGACCATCCAAAGTGAAGTCCTGTCGTTTCAAACCGCCTCGTTGCCCGAGACACCCTATGCGTTCGCCGTGATCTCGGACACACAAGGCAATCCAGAGGTAAGCGGCAAGATTGGCGAATTGGCTTGGGGACTGCGTCCTAACTTTCTGGTGATCCCCGGCGACCTTGTCTCGACCGGCACCGTCAAGAACCAATGGACCTACCAGTTTTTTTCTAGCTTGAATCCGCTGATCTCACGGGTTCCGTTTTACCCAGTTTTGGGGAACCACGAACGGAATGCGGATCATTACTATCGGTACATGGATCTGCCACCGCCTGAATATTACTACACGTATCGCTACGGGAACGCCGCGTTCTTTATGCTTGATTCCAACAAGGAAATGGGGCCGGAAAGCGAGCAGTACCAGTGGCTCGAGAAACAACTGAGCAAACTGGAGCAGGAAAAAGCATCAGGAGAAAGCGGGGTGGTATGGACGTTTGTCAGTTTCCACCATCCCGCCTACTCGTCGGATGAAAACGACTATGGCGATCTATGGAAGGGCAAAAGCACCTGGGGCGACCAACGGATTCGCCCGATGACGGAACTGTTTGACCGCTACGGCGTCGACATCGTTTGGAATGGACATATCCATTCGTACGAGCGGACTTGGAAAATACGCGATCAGCGTCCTCGCGACGATTCGGGCACCATCTATATGATTACCGGTGGGGGTGGCGGGCACTTGGAACAAGCAGGGCCGATTCGGCCTCCATTTCAAAACACGGTGCGACGCGGACACCACTTTGTCTTCGTTGCCGTTAATGGATCAGAACTACAGCTAAAATCGTACGACCTCGAGGGGCAGTTGTTCGACACGGTCACGCTGCGAAAATAGGGCGTACCAAGCCACCGGAAAAGTGACACGTCCCGCGCACTGCCCTCGGAGGTGCATTCGCCTCGGGGGGGGCGGGACGAAACGGTCCACAGCTTGCTAATTTAAGCAAAATGCAGATCGCACCGGTAAGCCGTGGGCCGCAAGGCACCGGGTAACGCGTGGGACCCGGCCGCTGACGCGCGAGCGGCTCATTAAATCAACAAGCCGCCCGCGAGTTCCGCTACGTTTGGACTTGAACGCAACGGCCATGCGATATTGCTCGACTCGTTGACATTTCGCGATCTTAACCGCACGCTAATGGTCCGCCGTAACTTGGATGGCGGACAGGCGACCAAAGCGACGCCCGCCTTCCGGCCGAAATAGAAATGGCCAGGACTCTTGGGGTTGCTCTTCGCGTAAAATCTTCAAGGCGACTCGTGAGCTTGTCCGGACGTGGGAATCGATACAGGACTCGTCACCTCGTCCACTACACAGAAAAACAGAGGGCAATCCGATGACAGATACCGATAAACCTTCGCTTCGACTCGCGACCTTTGGCAATGGCTGCTTCTGGTGCACCGAAGCGGTCTTCCAGCGACTCGCGGGCGTCGACCAGGTGATGTCAGGCTACTCCGGTGGTGATGTCGACAACCCCACTTACAAACAAGTCTGCACCGGCACGACCGGACACGCCGAAGTCATTCAAATCAAGTTTGACCCCAGCGTGATTAGCTTTGATGAACTGTTGGAAGTGTTTTGGAAAACCCATGACCCCACGACACTCAATCGTCAAGGCGCCGATGTCGGCACGCAATATCGCTCGGTCGTGTTCTATCACGATGAAACGCAAAAGCAGCAAGCAGAACACTTCAAGCAAAAACTCGACGAAGCGGGGGTCTTTGCGGCTCCAATCGTAACCGAGATCACGGAATTCACAAAATTCTATCCTGCTGAAGCCGACCACCACAATTATTTCAATCAGCATGGCAGCCAAGGTTACTGCCAAGCTGTGATTCGCCCGAAGGTGGATAAGTTCACTGAGGTGTTCCGCGACAAACTGAAACAAAACTAACCTGCTTTCCCATTCGCCAAAAAGCTCCGCAAATTCCATGCGTCTGAACATCGACGATCGCTTTAACCAGCAACTTCCGGCTGATACGGCGCAAACGCTTTCACGCCGCCAAGTCACCGGTGCCGCGTTTTCATTTGTAACGCCCCGCGTACCCAGCAATCCGCAGGTGCTGCATGTCGCGGCGGACGTTGCTGAGATGCTTGGGTTGGCGTCTGCGGATCTCGCGAGCGACGAATTTCGGAATGTTTTTAGCGGCGGCAAAGTGATCGAAGGTACGCGGCCTTATGCGATGTGTTACGGCGGACACCAATTCGGATCGTGGGCTGGACAACTCGGCGACGGCCGTGCGATCAATTTGGGCGAAGTACAGCATGCCGGAAAACACTGGACACTGCAATTAAAAGGGGCAGGCGAAACCCCCTATTCACGCACCGCGGATGGCTTGGCCGTGCTTCGATCATCCGTCCGCGAACATCTCTGTAGCGAAGCGATGCATCACTTGGGGGTCCCTACCACTCGATCGCTCTGCCTATTGACCACGGGCGACCAAGTGCTGCGAGATGCCATGTACGACGGCAACCCCGAAATGGAGACCGGTGCGGTGGTTTGCCGGGTCGCCCCGAGCTTTATCCGCTTTGGCAATTTCGAAATTTTTGCCTCGCGAAACGACCTTACGTTACTGCGTGAATTGGCGGACTACACCATCCGCCATTTTTACCCTGCAATCGAAACCGGAACCAAGTCGGGCTACGGCGATTTCTTTCACGCCGTCTGTCAACGCACGCTGACGATGATGGTGCATTGGCAACGGGTCGGTTTTGTTCATGGCGTCATGAACACCGACAACATGTCGATCCACGGCGACACAATTGATTATGGCCCCTACGGCTGGCTCGAGGGCTACGATCCCGACTGGACGCCGAACACGACCGATCGCACGCATCGCCGTTACCAATTTGGCAATCAGCCGCAAATTGCACTTTGGAATCTGGTCCAATTAGCCAATGCGCTGTACCCGATCGTCGGCGAGGCGTCACCGCTTGAATCGGCACTACAACAGTATCAACACGACTTCAATCGCGAATTCACCCGCATGCAAGCCAACAAGATCGGGCTTTCCGAGGTAATCGAGGGCGACGAAGATCTGCTGGACCAACTTGATGCAGTTCTGCAGCTGACCGAAACCGATATGACGATATTTTTTCGTCTGCTGGGAAACGTAAAGAAGTCGGTTGACGTTGCCAACGGCAACGAATTCCTCGGCCCGGTACGCGATGCCTTTTACGCTGCCGATCAACTCACCGGCGAAGTGCTGGAGTCATGGCGGGATTGGTTTGTCAACTATTTGAGTCGATTGAACAAGGACTCGGAAACGGATCAAACGCGTCGTGAACAGATGAACCGTGTGAATCCAAAGTACGTATTGCGTAATTACATGGCACAGATGGCGATCGATGCGGCCGATCAGGGTGACGCGACATTGATCCAAGAACTGTACGAGCTACTGCGTGATCCCTACAGCGAACAACCTGAACGTAAAAAGTGGTTCGCCAAACGGCCTGAGTGGGCACGTCACAAGGTCGGCTGCTCGATGTTGTCGTGCAGTTCGTAAGCTGTAATCAAACCGATCCAAGATTGTCGCACGGCTTCGCAAGTCGTTAGCGGCAACGCTTTGAAGCATCTAGAGACGACAAATTACGGTATTTATGTTCCGTAGCTAGGCTCGCCAGAGCGTGGAATTGTTGCCGGCCAATACGAATCACCACCTTCCGGCGAAGGTGGCTACGAAGAAATGCTTCACAGCGTTGCGTTAGAGGGCATTACGTTTGACCGCCAAAGCGAGAGCCCCCCACGTTCCAATCGTGCTCGTGCGTTCACCGAAACGCTTCCAGCTTGGAACGCTGTGCGACCATACGGGCCTCGCGTTGAATCGCCAAGGCGGGCCTGATTCCGTTTTAGCCATTTATGTGGCTCGCCGTCTGCTGGTTTCCGAAGAAAAATGCTCGAACTTGATAATTTGGGCCGACTTCGACCGCTTCAGAGCTTGCACGGAGGCGAGAGCCAGGTAAACTCTATAGACTTGAAGCAAGCACCCAAACACCCTCAAGTGTGGCTCTATCGCGATGCGATGCGTGACGCCACTGGTTTTAGCTATCCCGTTACACGCTGGGAAAGACTAAAATACTTGTCGTTGGCGTCTTCTCGTTCGCTCTATTTCAACTTCTCAGGATTCCAGCAGATGTCGACCATCGCCAAATCATCGAAACTTTCATTGCGGGGGATCGTGCCTCCGTTGGTCACCCCCCTGACCGCTCGCGACACGTTGGACCACGCTGGTTTAGAGCGGTTATTGAGTCACGTAATTGAAGGAGGCGTTTCGGCGGTATTCATTCTGGGCACCACAGGCGAAGCGCCAAGTTTAAGTTACCGTTTGCGTCGCGAGATGATCGCGGAAACGACTCGAATCGTCGAGGGACGTATACCGGTTTTGGTAGGGGTTGCTGACACCGCGTTCGTGGAAACGGTGAATCTGGCGGAGTACGCGGCCGATTGCGGTGCGGATGCAGTCGTGTTAACCACCCCCTATTACTTCCCCGCCGGACAAACCGAGTTGATTTCGTATGTGCAAAACATTGCACCGCTGATCCCGCTTCCGATCATGCTGTACAACATGCCAGGGTTGACCAAGGTGTGGTATGAGATCGAAACGCTAAGAACGCTTTCGAGCATTCCGTCGATTATCGGCGTCAAGGACAGCAGTGGCGATTTGGACTACTTTGGCCAAGTCTGTCAATTGAAACTCGACCGCCCCGATTGGACGGTGCTGTTAGGCCCCGAAGCCCTTTTACAAGAAGCTCATCGACTGGGCGGTGATGGCGGCGTCAACGGCGGGGCGAACGTGATGCCCGAACTGTTTGTGCAGTGTTACAACGCACTGCGTGACGGCGATGAGGCGACCGTGACTGAGCGGCGTGAATTGATCCTGGAATTCCAAAAGATCTACGACATCGGCAAATATGCATCCCGTCACATCAAGGCCACAAAATCGGCATTGTCACTGATTGGAATCTGCAGCGACCTGCCTGCGGATCCATTTCACCCATTCCTTGCCCCTCAGCGTGAGCGTGTAGCCGAGGTATTGCGAGGGGTTGGGGCTCTGTGATTGCTGCTGTTTTCTTTACCGGCGTCGACTGGTTCGTACTGCTAGGCTACTTCGTTGCCATCATGGCATTGGGGCTGTTTTTCTGGCGGCGCAATAACACCGCCGACCAATTCACGGCCGGGGGTCGCACGTTGCCGGGATGGCTATGCGGTCTATCGATCTTTGCCACCTACCTAAGCAGCATCAGTTATCTGGCGTTACCGGGCAAAGCGTTTGTCGACAACTGGAATGCGTTTGCCTTCTCGCTGGCGCTGCCGGTTGCCGCGGCGATCGCGGTTCGCTTTTTCCTACCTTTGTACCGCCGGTCGGGTGAGGTGTCGGCCTACTCGCTGTTGGAAAACCGGTTCGGATTATGGGCACGGCTGTACGCCAGCTGCTTCTACCTGCTGTTTCAGATTGCCCGCATCGGGGTGGTGATGTACTTGATGGCACTTCCGATGGCAGTGCTATTTGGCTGGGACATTCGCATCGTGATCATCGTCACCGGAATCATTGTCACGATTTATTCGTTTGTCGGCGGGATCGTCGCGGTGATTTGGGCCGATGCGATTCAAGCGGTGGTGTTGCTTGCCGGAGCGCTATTGGCACTAGGCATCCTGCTATTCGATATGCCTGGCGGCCCTAGCGAAGTGATTGAGGTCGCTAACAGCCACGACAAATTTTCACTCGGCAGCACCTCGTTGTTCGATGTGTCGCAACCCACGCTGTGGGTCGTGTTGGCGTACGGACTGTTCGATAACCTGAGGAATTTTGGCGTCGATCAGAGTTATGTCCAGCGGTACATCGCAGCCAGCAGCGACCGAGAAGCGGCCAAAAGTGTTTGGTTCGGAGCGTTATTGTACGTGCCCGTCAGTGCCTTGTTTTTGTTTATTGGTTCATCGCTTTTCGCTTACTACGAAAGCCATCCTGAACAAACGCAAGAGGTCCGTGTGATTGTCGCGGAACAGAAGATGATGCAGGCTGGGATCGCGCCGGATGCCCCCGAGTACACGGCACAGTTAAACGAGACCATTGACAGCTTGACGGAAAAAGATCTTGGCGACCGCGTGTTCCCTCATTTCATCGCCGCCAATTTGCCCACCGGCGCTCGCGGGTTATTGATTGCCGCAGTTTTTGCAGCGGCAATGAGCACCGTTTCCACGTCACTGAACTCATCCGCGACGCTGGTGATGAGCGATTTCTACAAGCGACTGTTTCGCCCCGAATCCTCAGACTCTGAACACGTCCACGTGCTCCGCGCATCGACGGTCGCATGGGGAGCGATGGGAACCGTGATGGCACTGGCGTTGGTCCGCTTAACCGAAAGCGTACTAGATATTTGGTGGATGCTCTCGGGTGTTCTTGGGGCCGCGATCATCGGTCTGTTTTTGCTGGGCATCATGGTTCCCAAGATCCGAGGCGCAGCAGCGGTTTTGGTTCTGCTCGATGGCATGCTACTGATCGCTTGGATGGCTGCGTCAAAAACGGATTACTGGCCGTCGCGGTGGAGGGATGTTGCGAGCCCGTTTCATCCGCTGCTTGTGATTGTGATCGGTCCCACCGCGATGATTTTGCTGGGATGGATCATCGCAAAATTACGCAGCGAGAAAGCGAACGAAGCCGCTGTCGATTAGGGTCACCGAGGCGACGACCAAACCGAGTGCGCCAAACCAAACTTCCGATCTCTGCGGACGAAGAGAGAGACAAGCAACATGTGCCCCACCTGGACGAAAACCTTCGCCGCGTTTCTCGCTTTGCTGGCGGGAATGCTGACCACCGGAATCGATTTGCCGCTAATGGCCGGAGATCGGCCCAATATCGTGTTGATTCTGGTGGACGACTTGGGTTGGTCGGACTTGGGTTGTTATGGTCACGCGTGGCATGAAACGCCGAACATCGATCGTTTGGCGAGTGAAGGTATGCGGTTCACGAGTGCCTATTCGCCAGCTCCAATTTGCTCCGCTGCGAGAGCCAGCATCCTGACAGGCAAAGCGGTGCCGCGACTCGGTTTTGAGTTTGTCACCAAGGGAGAACCTGGCCGTCAACGGATCGACGCGGACGTTCCGCTGACGGGGCCGCCGTTGACGCTAAATCTGCCGTTGGCGGAAACGACAATTGCCGAGCGAATGGCAACACTGGATTATCAAACTGCCTTTTTCGGCAAGTGGCATGTCAGCCAGCACCATCGACGTTACTTGGGTTGGCACCCCGAATTTGGTCCACCGCAGCAAGGTTTCGAAGTCGCGGTGGAAGACTTTGGCGACCATCCCTACGCGTGGACGAAAAAGAATCGCGGATTAGAGTCGGCCGCCGGAGTTATCCCTCATGATTCGATGGTGCAGAAGGTATCCGACTTTATTCTTCGCCCCCACGACCGCCCGTACTTTTTGATGGCGTCGTCGTTTTATGTTCACACGCCGGTCAAAAACCGCTGTCGCTGGCTGGTTGAAAAATACGACGCCAAGATCCCACAAGAAATTCCGCAGCGTCCATTGCGACTTGAGTACGCCGCGTTTGTGGAAACGCTGGACCATCACGTCGGCGAGATCCTTACTGCGCTCGACGAATCGGGACAACAAGACAATACGTTGGTGGTATTCGTGTCTGACAACGGCGGTCACCCCGAGTATTGTGGTAACGCTCCGCTGCGAGGATCCAAGTGGAACCTTTACGAAGGCGGCATT
>NZ_JBFHFD010000129.1:0-16312 GCF_041583735.1 Novipirellula sp. | reverse complement strand
TTCAGCGATCCGCTTCAGCTCGTTTTGCATTTGCGTTTGTCGTGATTCGTCAAACCGGCGGTAGCTGTTGAAAGCCGCGACCAAGCGAGCTGCCAACTGCGGGTTGGCCGATTCGATTTTCAGGACGTAATCGGCTAACAACTTGTAACCGGCTCCGTCGGCTTGGTGAAAACGGACTTGGTTTTGCGTGAACGCTCCGATCAGCGAGCGAACGCGGTTCGGATTATCGACGCTAAAGTCGGGATGTGTCGTCAACCGCTTGACCTGCTCGATCGTATCCTCGCGACTCGAAACCGCTTGAACGGCAAACCATTTGTCGATCACCAACGGGTCAGATTGGTATTTCTTGTAGAACGCAGCGAGTGCCTCATCCCGAGCCGGAACATCCAAGTTTGCCAACAGCGATAATGCGGCTTGCTTGTCGGTCATGTTGTCGGCCTGATCAAATTGACCGGTAACCAAAGACACCGACTCGGATGTATCCAGTGCTGACAAATAGGCCAACACGACGTTCTTCAAACGGCGACGATTGATTGAATGTTGATCATTCTTGTAGGCGCCGTCCGCCGCCAGATCGTTGTAAAGGGCCGTCAATTCGGATTGAAAGGACTGAGCGAGTTGCTTTCGGTAGAATTGGCGAGCGGTATGCAGCGAATCGGGATCGATCACGTCCATTTCTTGTCCCAGTACGCTTTCGCGAGGCAACGTCAACGCGAGTGCTTTGAAGGCTTCATCAACGGAGTCGTCACGGAGGACGCGGCCAAACGCGTCACGAAATTGACCTGACAACTCGAGATTTCCGCCCTCGCTGATCACGTTGGCTGCATCGATCAGCAATTTTGTCGCCAGCGTTTGGCCAGCATCCCAACGATTGAACGAATCGGTGTCATGAGCCATCAAGAACGCAAGTTCCGCTTCGCTACGCTGCATTCGCAAGCGAACCGGTGCCGAGAATCCTCGCAAGACGGAGGCGATTGGCTTTGCGGTCAGACCGCCGAACGTGAAAGACTCGGATTCCGATTGCAGCATCACAACGCCGCCGTGCTGTTCGATCTCTTCGCCACTTTCGGCATCCAACAATCCGACACGCACCGGCAAAGGCACCGGTTTTCGGTCCACGGTACCAGGATTGCCACCGGGCAGCGGTGGATAGGATTGCGTCATCGTCAGCGTGTATTCGCCCTTCGCACCGTCCCAGGCTTCGGTGACGGTCAACTCCGGCGTTCCGGCTTGCGAGTACCAACGATCAAATAAATCGAAATTGACATCGTTGGCGTCGGCCATCGCGGCGCGGAAATCGTCACACGTGACCGCCGAGTTATCGTGTCGCTCGAAATACAAGTCCATACCACGACGGAAACCTTCGGCACCCAGGATCGTGTGGTACATCCGAATGATCTCGGCACCTTTGCGATAGACCGTTGCGGTATAAAAGTTGTCCATCGAGATATAGGATTCAGGCCGAATCGGGTGTGCCATTGGTCCGCTGTCTTCGACAAACTGGCCGGCTCGCAATCCCGACACGTCATCGATCCGTTTGACTGCAGCTGAGGTTTGATCGGCCGTGAATTGCTGGTCGCGAAACACCGTCAAGCCTTCCTTGAGCGTCAATTGGAACCAATCGCGACAGGTGACACGATTGCCGGTCCAATTGTGAAAGTACTCGTGAGCGATCACGGCCTCGATCAACATGTAATCTTCGTCGGTCGCCGTATCAGGAAGTGCCAGCACGTATTTGGAATTAAAGACGTTCAGTCCCTTATTTTCCATCGCGCCCATGTTGAAGTCGTTCACGGCCACGATCATGTAGATATCCAGGTCGTACTCGAGTCCGAAAACGTCCTCGTCCCACTTCATCGATTTCTGCAGCGACACCAATGCGTGTTCGCACTTGTCGATGTTTTGTGGTTCGACCCAGATTTCCAGTGCGACGTCTCGGCCGCTGCGGGTAGTGAAGGTGCCTCGGTGGCATTTCAGATTACCGGCGACGAGTGCGAACAGGTAACTCGGTTTGGGAAATGGATCTTCCCACACAACTTCATGCCGCCCGTCGTCAAGCGTTCGCTGCGAAACTCGGTTGCCGTTGGAAAGCATCACGGGACAAGATTGCTTGTCGCCTCGGATTGTCACACGGTACGTCGTCATCACGTCGGGACGATCTAGGAAATAAGTGATCCGGCGAAAACCAACCGCTTCACACTGAGTGCAATAATTGCCAGAGGTTTGATACAGCCCCGAAAGCGATTTGTTGGTCACTGGCGAAACCAGAACCTTCGTTTCGATGACGCACGACTCGGGCAAATCCAGCAGCGTCATCCCATCGGCGCGCAGCTGATATTGCGTTTCGTCCAGCCGTTTGCCATCGACCGCCACAGATTGGAGTTTTAGATTTTCACCGGCCAGATCCAGCTTGCTCGAGGATTGCTCGGGGTTGCGACGCACCGAGATGCGGGCCGTTACCAAGGTTTCACGAGGATCGAGATCGAAGTCGAGTTCGACGTTTTCGATCCAATAGGTGGGGGGCTGGTAGTCGCTGCGAAGGACTGGCTGAATCGATTGCGTGGCGGTCAACGAATTAGGCTCCGGCGATTGAGTGGTTTGCGAACGCTGTATTTGAGCCGAAATTGCGGGTGTAGGACCAGCCCCGTTGAAAAATGCCGTCGTCGTGACCGCGGGGTTGATTGTTTTGCTTGGCGGTAACCTTCTATACTGGTCCTCACGCACCCATTCGCATTCGCCAAGTTTCATCGATTCATGACCAACGACACGAAAAAAGACGAACCTAAGCCGCCGCGGCCTGCCTGCCCTGTTTGTGGCGGGACAATGATCGAGATTCGGGCTAAACTGCAATGCTCACGCTGTCACACCATCTGTGAAACCTGCTGCGAAGGCGGCCCCGGTTGAGTCGAATGACGAGCGATTGGCGCTGGTGCGCGATCGAAGTTGCCTCGTCATAGCGATTGTGATCAAAGACGATGGGATCGCGGCAGCGATGGATGTTGATCGACTTAAACTCTCGAAGTGATTACTTGCTATGAATCGAACGATTTGCACCCTGATTTCCGCGGTCGGATTCCTGTTAGCCGCCGCGTCGCCACTGCAGGCGAAACGTCCCAACATCGTGTTTATCTTGGCAGATGATTCGGGCTACAGCGACGTCGGTTGCTATGGTGGCGAGATCGCGACGCCGCATCTGGATGCACTTGCGGAAAACGGACTTCGCTTCACTCAGTTCTATAACACCGCTCGCTGCTGGCCGACGCGTGCTGCGTTGATGACCGGGTTTTATGCTCAACAAGTCCACCGCGATGCGTTACCCAAACTGGGCGGTGGTGGCCGTGGCGTGCGTCAGTCGTGGGCGAAACTGATTCCCGAATATTTGGAGCCTCACGGTTATCGCAGCTACCACAGTGGCAAATGGCATATCGACGGCAAGGTGCTCGATGCGGGATTCGATCGATCCTACTGCGTCAATAACCAAGGCAACTTCTTTACCGACAAGGGCAACTTGGTCGACGATGTTCCGGTGAAAGTGCCCGCGGACGAAACGGGGTATTACACCACCACTGCGACTGCGGACCATGCGATCGAATGTTTGAAAGATCATCAAACGAATTTCACTGAACAGCCTTTCTTTCACTACATCGCATTCATCTCGCCGCACTTTCCTCTGCATGCATTGCCCGAGGATATTGAGCGTTACCGTGACCGTTATTTGGATGGTTGGGATGCGATGCGCGCACAACGGTTCGCAAAACAACAGCAACTCGGTTTGTTGGACACCACACTTTCCGCCTTGGAACCCGAGGTCGGTCCTCCTTACGCGTTTCCCGAAGCGATTAAAGAACTGGGGGCGGGCGAGATCGATCGTCCGATCCCTTGGGATCAATTGAGCGAAGAACAAAAGCGATTCCAAGCCACCAAGATGGCAATCCACGCCGCCATGGTCGATCGGATGGATCAAGAAATCGGACGCGTGGTCGATCAGTTGCGTGCGATGGGAGAACTCGACAACACATTGTTGTTTTATGCATCGGATAACGGCGCGAGTGCAGAGATCATGATTCGAAACGGCGGTCATGATCCCAATGCCGATCCCGGTTCGGCGGCCACCTACCTGTGTCTTGGGCCTGGGTTCTCGAGTGCGTGTAACACTCCCTTTCGGCGGCACAAAACTTGGGTTCACGAGGGCGGCACTGGCACGCCGCTGATTGTGCATTGGCCGGACGGGATCGCGGATCGAGGCGAGCTAAGGCATACGCCGTCGCATGTGATCGATATCTTGCCCACGATTTTAGATGTCGCGGATATCAAAATCCCAGAGGACGAATCAACGAAGGAACGCCCCGAATTCCCCGGCAAGAGTCTCGCAGTGGCGCTGAAGGACGACGTCACCATTGAGCGAAATGCATTGTGGTGGTTACACGATGGCAATCGTGCCATTCGCAGCGGTGACTGGAAACTCGTTGCGGCCTCGGGACAACCGTGGGAACTTTACGACATGAAAACCGATCGCGCCGAATCGAACAATTTGATCTCGCAAATGCCAGAGCAAGCCCAGGCATTGGAAGCTCAGTGGAATGCCTTGCTTGATCAGTTCAGCGAGCTGGCGAAAAAGTCGTCGGACGAGCAAAGTGCGAAAAAGCGAAACGCCAAGCGTTAAAAAGCGACGAGGACCGATCGGTTTTCGCTCGCCCTGCACATGGAAACTCATCGGATGTGCATCTAGCGGTGCGGCGCCCGCCCGGTCGAAATCGAACGTTTTTCACGCTGCAACCGGACGGTTTGCGCCGTACCGCACCCAGAGTCGACGGCACTTGACGCTCGCCATGGGACGTCGCTGCCGCGATTGACCAGCGGCTTATTTCGATGCGGCAACCTGTTTTCGCCATACCGGTCGTGCGTTTGCGGTGATTTCGTCATTGACCTTGTGCATGCGTTTCTTCAGCCTGGCGATGATCTCGGGGTGGCTGTCCTTCAGGTTTTTCTGTTCGCCAATGTCGTCGGCCAAATTAAACAGAAACACCTGTGGCTCGGACGAAACGTTCTTTTGGTTGTTTCGTTTGCGTGGCGCTTTTTCGAGGTATTTCCAATCGCCCTTGCGGATGCCTTGCAAATCACCATGTGAAGAATAGAAAAGCAATTCATCGCGTGGTGATGTGTCGCTGGTAAAGGTCGACGAGATATCAAATCCGTCGATCGTGTTGCCCGCCTCGGGAAGCGGGGTGCCAGCAAGTGCCGCAATCGTCGGCAGCAAATCCAGAGTTGATGTGAATGCGTCGGTGGAAGTGCCAGCAGGAATGCGGCCAGGTCCCCACATCACACACGGCACCCGTTGGCCACCTTCGAACGTCGTTCCTTTGCCTTCACGCAAGGGGCCTGCGTTGCCGCCGTGATTCTTGAATTGCAACCACGGTCCGTTATCACTTGTGTAGATGATGTAAGTCTCCTTGGCCAGATCCAGTTCACGCACCGTGTCGGCGATGCGGCCGACTTCGGCATCGATGTGTTCAATCACACACTTGTAAGCGTTAGCGGGATTCGGATCGTACGCATCCTCAGGAACATAAAGCGGAATGTGCGGCATCGAATGCGGCAGGTACAAAAAGAAAGGCTTCTCTTTGTTCGCAGTGATGAACTCGATCGCTCGGTCGGTGTACCGCCGCGTGATGGTGCGTTGGTCGACGGGGACTTCGATGATCTCTTCGTTTTGAACAAGCGGCGTCTTCCACATCGTGACCGCACTGGCTTGATCCTTCCAAAGTGTGTCCGATGGCAACCGCGGTTTTCCCTTGTTATCGGGATGATTCATGTCGTTGGAATAGGGGATGCCAAAATAGGAATCAAACCCGTTCGCACGAGGCAGCGTTTCGGGGTGATGCCCCAGATGCCATTTGCCAACGCACGCGGTCGCATAACCTTGACTGCCCAAATGATCCGCGATCGTGTATTCCGCGGGATTCAACCCATGGTTGCTTTGCGGAAACAACACATGCTGGTGCAATCCAACACGTTTTGGATAGCTGCCGGTCAACAGTGCGGCACGCGATGGTGAACAGACCGAGCAAGCGGTATAGAAACTCTTGTAGGTGCGGCCTTCTGCTGCCAAGCGGTCAATGTTTGGCGTTTTGATTGTCTCGGAACCAAAGCAACCAAGATCGCCGTAGCCTTGATCATCGGTGAAGATGATGATGAAGTTGGGTTGCTCGGCAGCGTCGGCATGGCGGGGGCAGTACGCAAGCAATGCGGTCAGTGCAAGCAAAGCGAAGTTGACGCGAGATAAGAAGAATAGAGGCACAAAGGTGTTTTGTTTCATGGGAACGTATCGAGGGCAAGATCGCCAAAATAGGGAGAGGGGAGGGACTAAACGCAGAAGGGCTAGTTTAGCTGAAAGTTTTGCTGGCTGCACAATCGCCCTCGCCACGCCAGCGGAAATTCGCGGACCGATTGCCCAATGCAGTCTCCTTCGGGGAGCGGCACGCCGCGAGCCGTCCGGTCGGAGCGAGAAAAAACCTACGATTTCCGCCGGGCGATGCCGCCGTGGCCTGCCGACCGACGAAGGCGAGTGTTGATATAGTAGCAAGCGAGTAGGCCGGAGGCCGAAACGTCACTTGCCGTTGGCGTGAGCCAACGGTTTAGAGGCGACTGATCGCCGTAAGGCCGGAGGCCGACACTCTGACGCCACCGGTCGAGGGAGTGTCGGCCGGCGGCCTATAATCAGTGCAAATAGATCAGCAGTTATGGAATTCGGGTGAGGGGGCGACCACGCTATCGACCGCACACCTCCGATGCAATGGCGTTGTCATTAACGAGTGAGACGCTCGGTCAGCTTGGTGAAGTAGCGATCGGGCGCAATGCTACAAAAACTAACCTGGTTTTGGACGAAAGTAGATCGCACTGCGCATCAGGGGATGACCGCAACCTTTCTCTAAGCAAACGCTACTTTTTGATTGCCACGAGTCCCTGTTTTTCATCGGGGCGTGCTAAGTGCAGCGTTCCCATGCAGCGGCCGTTCGCGGTTTTCGGGCCGAGGGCGTACAGCATCTGGTTCGGTGCGATTCCGACAATCCCCAGGCTGCAATTGAAATGGTAGCGTCCAATCATGTTGAACTCGGCATCGGTCTTCAACAGCGTTGATGGAGCCCCGTAGCAACCAAACCACCACGCACCATCGTGAAACGTCGCGGTTTGAATCCCAAGCTGAGTCCACTTGCTATCGATCACATGCTTTTGGACAAACTGAAAATCGGCGTCGTATTCATAAACATAATTTTCTTGCACGCCGTCGGGCAGTCCTCCGACCACAAAGAAATGTTCATCGGAAATTCCAATTCCTCCCGCGCCATGAAAGACTTCTTGGACTTCATGCTTCGAGACTAAGTCAAGCGAATCCGCGTCGTAAACATAGACCCACGAATCAGCATTGCCTTGAGGATGATTGAATTGGCCAAGGTTCACCGCGACGTAAATGCGGCCATTGTGAAAACAGAGGTCTCCGTGATGGTTAGGGACCGCGACCTGTTTTAGCACCTTTCCATCGCGATCGGTTTTCACCAGTTGTGTTGTGAATGACCAATAGATGGCGTCCTGGTGATTCGTGCAGACGCCTTGCAGGTGATGGGCGTAATCGCCTTCACATTTCACTTCGCTAAATGGCGTTTGCTGCGAACTCGGGTCGCTACCGCTGACAACGCTGTTGCCGATCGCAACCGCGGTGCAAAACAAGGTGATGAGCAGACGAGACAGCCGAAAGAGATTCGCGGAGGAAATTGTAGCAGGCATGTTGGGATTGAATCGGTGTGAGGCGAAAGGCGGGCATTCACTGTGGAGATGATCGATCATTCGGTCACCTGTTTTAAACGAAGTGTAGCGAATGAGATTCGTAGCGGCGAGTTGCAACGTCGGCTATAGGGGCGCGCGGACCGCAAACATCGCTTCCTATCCGCCCCCCCCATGTCCGAGATGTCGACGACATGGCAACAAGACACTGCTGAACAAACACCATAAAAAGGCGGCTTTTACGGCGGTTTCTCCACAGTTGACTGCCGTTATCGAGCCGTGCACAGCAATGCGGATCGGAATGTGCGATCGCATGCAGTGAGCGAATGAAGATTGGATCAAATTTGTCATCACTTGGCTTCATCTTGACGCCCACCGCTTCCACATCGTTTTGATCGCACAGCGACCACGATGAACGAGCGTGTTCCAGTGCGGTGACGTTTGGCATCGGCGATGCGGTCTTCAGGCCCGGTTCCATTGGGCAATTCACAAATGGAATGACCTTTGCGTTGCTCGGGATCTAAGTGGTGACGCTCGACGAGTCCCGGCCGACGGGGATGCACACGACGGCACCGCGGAATCATATGTAGTTCAACAATCAAACACTCGCGAGATTGCCAATCGCGGTGCCACGGGGAGAAATAAGATGAAAGCGCTTTGCTGGCACGGACGACATGACGTTCGTGTAGACAATGTTGATGACCCGAAAATCGAAGACCCTCGCGACGTGATTGTGAAGATCACATCATCTGGGATCTGTGGCAGCGACCTGCACTTGTACAACGGCTACATGCCGACCATGAAAGCGGGGGACATCATCGGTCACGAACCGATGGGAGAGATTGTGGAACTGGGCAACGCGATTACCAAATTTAAGAAAGGCGATCGTGTGGTGGTTCCCTTCACGATTTCGTGTGGCTCCTGTTTTTTCTGCCAACGCGATTTGTTTTCGCTGTGTGACGAATCGAACCCCAACGCGGCACAGGCCGCCGAAGTCTTGGGGCAATCCCCTGCCGGTTTGTTTGGTTTCTCGCATATGTTAGGCGGGTTTGCCGGCGGGCAAGCCGAATACTTGCGAGTCCCCTATGCGGACGTCGGACCGATCAAAGTGCCTGAAGGAATCGACGATGATCAGGTCGTGTTTCTGTCGGACATTTTTCCAACCGGATACATGGCCGCGGAAAACTGCGGTATCGAACCGGGTGACACGGTCGCCGTGTGGGGCTGTGGTCCGGTCGCCCAATTTGCGATCCAGAGTGCATGGATGTTGGGTGCCGGCCGTGTGATCGCGATTGACCGAGTGCCCGAGCGATTGGAGCTAGCGAAATCAAAAGGACGCGCCGAAGTCATTCATTTTGAAAAAGAAAATGTCTACGAGAAACTGATGGAGATGACATCGGGACGAGGTCCGGATCGTTGTATCGACGCGGTCGGAGCGGAATCGCATGCCGCCGGCAGTGTTCGGGAAACCGTGGATGATCTCCGCGAAGCCGCGCACGTGCCGGCGAATCACCCTTATTCGCTTGCCGAAGCGATCAAGTGTTGTCGCAAGGGAGGGACCGTGTCGGTGCCGGGCGTTTATACCGACAATTTGAACGGCATGCCGATGAGCGCGGTGATGAACAAAGCGCTGACCATCAAGAGTGGTCAAACGCATATGCAGCATTACATGGAACCGCTGCTGAAGCGGATTGTTGACGACGGTTTCGATCCGTCGTTCATCATCACGCATCGAGCAAAACTCGAAGATGCCCCCGACCTGTACAAAACGTTCGAGGCCCGCGAAGACGGCTGCATCAAAGTGGTGCTAAAGCCGTAGGTCCCTACCGGAAAATAGCCGTCACAACTGTATTGCCGCTAAACGGCCACACGTGTTAGCTGTCCACGATCGTGATGGACTTTGAGCTTGCCACTACGAGCTGATTTCGGACAATGGGCCGGTGCTGTCGCCGAACGATTCAACTTCCACGCCGTTAACGTCCAGCATCGAATGATAGAGGTTGCACAGCGGCATGTCTTTGTAAGCAATGTGACGCCCGCTTTGGATGTTGCCACCACCGCGGCCGGCAACCAAGATCGGCAAATTATCGGGGTCATGGCGGTTGCCATCGGAGATGCTCGATCCGAACATGATCATTGAATTGTCCAGCAGTGTTGATTCGCCTTCTTGAATGCCTTTCATTTTCTTCAGCAACGTTGCGAACTGCTCGACGTGCCAACGGTTGATTTGTTGGTACTGGTCGATCTTGGCATCCTTGTTCTCGTGATGGCTCATCTCATGATGCCCACCTTTGACGCCATCAAGAAACGAGAAGTTGCGTCCCGAGACGTCATTGGCAAACATAAACGATGCGACTCGCGTGGAATCCGTTTGAAATGCCAAAACCATCAAATCCAACATCACGTCAATGTGTTCCCGAAAATCATTAGGAACCCCGGGACGTCGACGGGCAATCTCGGCGGGATCGATACTCGGTTCCCATTCACGGTCCTGCCCTCGAGTGGCAAATTCAATGCGTCGCTCGACCGCACGGACGGCTTCGAGATATTCGTCCATTTTGAATTGGTCATCGCGGCCCAACCGTCCGCGGACGCGCTTGGCATCGTCGAGTACGTAATCCAGCAAATTCTGGTACGACTCGGCCTCCGATTGCGACGTGTTTGCATCGCGACCAAACAAACGGTCGTAGACGATGCGCGGATTCATCTCTTTCGCAACTGGCCGATTGGGGGTTTCCCACGAGATGTACGAGCCATACAGACGGGTATAGCCGACGTTGCTGTCGATTCCTGAGATCACCGGTTCGGTCGCCAATTCAAGCGAAGCGATCGGCGTCTTGCCTTTGAATTGCTTGGCGATCAATTGGTCTACCGAGATACCGCCGCTGCTGATGTCCTTGCTGGTGGTCTTGGTGACCGGCATTCCGGTCAAGAAATTCGCGGTCTTTGCGTAGTGACCGTCACCACCATGGCTGTTCTTTTTATCAAGTCCGCTTAAAACCAACACATCGCCGCGAACATCCGCAAGTGGTTCGAGCGATGGCGTTAACGTGTAGTCGCTGCCCTCCGTCTCGGGCACCCAAGCCTTCTCCCAAACCCCGTTAGGGAAATACAAAAATGCAGTCCGCAGCGGCGGTTTGCTACTCATTTTATCGGTCGCAGCACGAACCGATGATGGCAACGCGGAATGCATCCACGGTAGCGCCAACGAAACTCCCATGCCTTTTAGAAAGCGGCGACGTGAGGCGTTATTCATCGGAAACCTTGTCGGATCGTAGGGATTTATTGGCAGAGAGATGTGTTACAAACAAAGAGGGGACGACTATTTTGTGTCGACCGAGGCTTTGAAAAAACGATGTTGAAATGGGTAGCTTAAGCAAATCGTCTCGATCAAGATCGCTGCATGGTCATCTTGTGATTTTAGTTGCGTTAAACACTCGGCTACCACGCAATCATCAAATTTGCTAAGCGAACGTCCCAACGCAAATCCGAGTAGTTTTTTAACAAAGTGCTTACGGAATTCATCTGCTCGCTTAGCCACCAACGACTTCAGTTCCGCCGGACCACTAAATGTCTGTCCCGACGGCAAGCGGCCGCTGGCGTCAATCGGGCTTTCCCCATCCATCGTACGCCATCGTCCCAGCGCATCAAAGTTTTCAAGCCCGAAACCAAGTGGGTCCATCCGGTTGTGACACGATGCACAGGCTGGGTTTTTGCGGTGCAGTTCAAGCTGTTCTCGAAGCGTGGCGTGCTCGCCTTCGTCGTTGGCTTCCTCCAGAGGCGGTACACCGGGAGGCGGCGGTGGCACCGGAGAACCGATCACTTCGCTCAGAATCCACTGGCCTCGCAACACCGGACTGGTACGACGCGAGTGCGATGTTTTGACCAACACCGCGCCGAGCGTCATCACGCCGCCGCGACGTCCGTCTTCGACTTGAATTCGCTTCCACTCGAACGCGTTACCGGATTTCGATTTGGCGAAATCCTCCGCGGCTTCGGTCAATCCGTAATGCTCAGCAAGCCGTTGATTAATGATCACATGATTACCATCGATCAAATCCAATAGCCGCCGATTTTGTTGGAAGATATCGCTGACAAACGACGTCGCTTCGTGTTGCATGTCCCCAAGCATCGCATTGTCAAAATCGGGAAAGATCTCTTGATCGGGCGTTTTTGATTTTAGATCGGTTAGTCCCAACCACTGCAGCCCGAAATTCTCGCCAAGCCGGTTGGACCGTTCATCGGCCAACATCCGGGCCACTTGGCTTTTGACCACGTCGTCGTGAAGGATCTCGCCCGAATCGGCAAGCTGCGACAACTCGTCGTCCGGAATGGACGACCAAAGGAATAACGACAAACGCATCGCCAACTCGTGGGCCGTCAAACGTTGGACACCCCCTTCGGGTGATTCTTTTTCGACGACGAACAGGAAATTCGGCGACAACAAGATTGCCTTGAGTGGTTGTGAGACCGCGTCGACGAGGGACGTGTCATGGGATTTTGCTCGCTCGACCGCCGCATCATACAACGTCATCAATCGTTCAATTTCGTCGCCGGTGATGGGCCGCCGCCACGCTCGGCGAGCAAACTGACGAACGATTTCTTGAGTGGATTTTCGAGCCGACGAAGCGTCAGCCGTATCGGGCGTTTCGCCGATTGGGTGGGTGGAAAGCCACTGGTGCGACGCCCAGTCGGCAGCACGCAAATAGCTTTCCAGATGAATTGGTGACAAAAACAATGAATCACCGTTGGTGTCAAAGCCTTCGCCACCACTGCCATCGGACGGCAGACTGATCGAATCCGGCAGCGGAGCATCGACGAGATCTTCAATCGCATAACGATACTCGCTACGCGTCAATCGCCGTGACATCACGTTGCCGCGGTACCATTTCTGAGTCGCCTCGGATGCCAATTCATCGCACAGTTTTTGTTTAGGCCGAGCATCGAACCAGGCAAGGATCAATTGCTTTTGCTCGGCAGTGAATGGTTCACTGTCTTCGGGCGGCATCTCACCCAACTCAATTCGCTTGACGATCCGTTCAAACGAATCGCGATGCTTGATCGCCATCTTGCCGTCGGTGAATTGGGCGATGTTAAACTCGCCCTCCGCATCCTTTTCGCCATGACAATCCAAGCAGTGAGATTTCATTAGTGGCAGAATGGTCGCTTCGTAAGCCTGACTCCAATCCGTTTCGGATTGTTCCGCCGCGACCGACGTCGTGATCAAACAGAGCAAGACCAAGAAACATTGGCAACGAGCGGGATAAAACGCCGCTCGGCTCGATTTCGCGGAGCGAACCCACGCAGTGGCGCGTCGTGCTGGCTTGCACAGATTCGGTGAAGTTGGCGTAGACCGAGCCATCGTAGGATCACACCAGTGGATTATCGGAGGGAGGGAGAGGAAAGCGTTCGAAGGATCGATACACTTGGCGGGGTGTTGCATTGTAATCGGTTTGTCACGCCAGCAACACGTCACTTAAGAGCACCGCTAAGGCTGGGGGGATGATCCGATCGCGTTGGCGGGCACCAGATTTTAGACAGCGGATATTAAAACCCAAATCGATTTATAAAAGCGATCAATCGTTTTGCCTCATTTCTCACCGGGTTGGCGCAGTCTTTGCTCTTCGGATCTTTGCTTTTTCGTTCGACAATCGAAATTGCTTACACCAGGATTCCAAACTTTCGAGTAATCCTTTGAATGGCAAAACCCAAGTCTAAAATCGCAATTATTTCTGCAGATGCCCCGTTGCTCGCGGCTATCCGTAGCGTCGCTGTCTCAGCCCGTTTTCGTCCGTTCGGCCTTCGGGGTGGCGATTTCACATGGGGTGGTCGCGAATTAACCATGTTGCTCGGCGAGATAGCGGGTCATTCCGATGTGGTGCGATCGTGAAAACAGGCAAGTGTCGCTGTGGAAGTCGCATTTTTTTCAACAATCATCGTTGCCTTTCCTGTCATGCGCCGCTTGGACGTTGTACAGCGTGTGGTTCACTGACAAGTTTTTTAGAAGATAAACCGTCTTGGATTTGCGATTCGTGTCAGTGCGTGGTGCATGCCTGCACGAACCAATCGCACGGCGTATGTCATTCGTTCAATTCACTAGCCAACACACTCTGCCGCTTTTGCGAATTCACGAGTCTGATTCCACCGTTAAATCAACCTGAAAGTGTGCGTCGTTGGGCGACGATGGAATCCGCTAAACGTCGATTGCTGTTGCAGCTCGAAGAACTCAACTTGCCACCTTTCATCGATGGGGTGCAACAATCGCATCCATTGAGCTTCGAGTTCCTCGAAAATTCCATCGATATTCAAGGGCAAACAACGAAGGTCACCACCGGACATGAGAACGGATTGATCACGATCAACTTAGCGGAAGCAGACAGTGTCCATCGCGAGCGACTGCGAGTTGAACTTGGCGAGCCTCACCGTACCCTAATCGGCCACATGCGACATGAGATCGGGCACTACATCGATTGGTCGTGGGCATCGCGTGTGGCCTATGAGCAATACCAACAATTATTTGGTGATCCTGGAGCGGCCGATTATAGCGAAGCGATGAAAAGGCACTACGACCAAGGCCCGCCATCGAATTGGGCCAACAGCTTTGTCAGTGCCTATGCAACGATGCACCCATGGGAAGATTTTGCCGAAACGGTAAACGCCTACCTCGACATCATCGCCATTGCGACCACCGCGATGGAACTTGGACGTTGTGAATTTGATCTATCTGCCGACGCGAATGCAGAGGAACTCGTTTTGTCCGTGCTGGAGATCGTCATCGAAGTGAACGAATACAATTTCGATCTGGGGCTGAAGTCGTTGCTTCCAGAACAAATTCCCCCTGCCGTTTTAGACAAACTAGCCTACGTCCACGCATTGCGTAACAGGAAACTTTCCCCCACTCTTCAACCAGAGTCTTAACGATGAACCAGATCCTTGTTGGCAGCCGAATCAATTACACGGTCAATTCGCCCACTACTTTTCTACTGAACGTCTCCGTCGCAAAGAACGAACATCAGTCGACGACGAATGAGTCGATCGAAATTTACCCCTATCACAAAGTGGAGGAGTGCGCCGTCGGACCGCTCGGCAATCATTTGCTGCGAATGACGGCTGACCCTGGTGAACTGACGATTCAGTATCAGGCCACCGTCGAGCTTCATGCAAGCGAAGTCGATTCGACTGATTTGTGCGAGGTTGACTACGAGAATCTTCCCGCCGACGTGCTGAGCTTCCTCAACCCGAGCCGCTACTGTGAATCCGATAAGTTATATCGTTTTGCTGGAGAAGAGTTTGGCGAGCTGGTTCCTGGTTACTCGCGAGTGACCGCAATTTGCAACTGGACTTACGAGCATTTGACCTACACGCCTGGCAGCACTGGCCCGACAACCACTGCCTGTGACGTGTTGTTACAGCGAACCGGTGTGTGCCGCGACTATGCCCATGTCGCCATCAGTCTCTGTCGTGCGATGGGAATCCCGGCTCGTTACGTTTCTGGGTATGCCGTCAAATTGCAACCGCCAGACTTTCACGGATTCTTTGAAGCCTACCTCAGTGGAGAATGGTTTTTGTTCGACGCGACCAGACTTGCCCCAGTCGGGGGCTTTGTTCGCATCGGCACAGGCCGCGATGCCGCCGATGTTGCTTTTGCGACACTTCGCGGAGACGCCCAGAGCACGGGAATGGAAGTGTGGGCGAACGGTCAAGACGCGAACGACCACTTGTTGGACCCCGAGAACGTTGTAACCGCAGTTAGCTCGGCTTAACTTTAATTCTCGGCCTAGCCCAGATCTTGAGTTTCCCGATGCGTGAATGGTTGAAGTTCCGCGATTTAATACAAACACGTGGCGTAAGCCAGTGAATGGCTGGATTCTGGTGCGGATTGCTCTGGTTGCCGCCAAGCCACGATCGCACTTGCTTGCGCTTCGTGCTCATATTTCGTTGGCAAAATTGTTCGTGGTCGCCAAACAACACACCTTCAAAACCAACGCATTGGGCACGCGATTATTGCCGGCAGCATCGTAAGTCTGGCCAACATTTAGGTTCGGGTTTCGTATAGTCTATATAGCCTAGTAAGACGGATCTGTTTCCCACGCAGCGATTTGCGCAACAGGAGTTCGGTCGCCAGGCTGTGAGGATATCCCCAATTGGATGAAACCAAAATGAACTTAAAATCTTCGTCGCGTCGTGCTTTTCTGCAATCGGCTGCTGGTGGTGTTATTGTTTCCGCATCGCTGACGTCGCCGGATACTGACGCCGCCGCGAGCGAGGCGATTCGCGTGGCGAACCCTGTCAGCGGCGATGTTTTGCAAACGCAGGGGATGTTATCCGCCGACCGCCGACAACTAATCGAACAACAGCGGGCGATCCCCGTTGCGGGAACAACCGATGTCTTAGTCTGCGGAGGTGGCCCTGCCGGGATCGCCGCTGCCATCGCGGCCGCTCGCGCCGGCGCATCGGTGCAACTGATCGAGGTCGCCGGATGTTTGGGCGGTGTCTGGACCGCAGGGCTGCTGACCAAAATCCTTGATGCCGA
>NZ_JBFHFD010000128.1:0-16622 GCF_041583735.1 Novipirellula sp. | reverse complement strand
GCCTTCGCGGATCGAGGAACAAGAGAGACAGAAAAATCGTTGCGACAGAAAAGATGGAAAGACGTGACGCCGGATGATTGAACCGGGAACGAGCCCTGTTCATTCACGGGCAAATTTGCAGAGGCGTGATTGGCCACGAATCAAACGAGTCTCAATACGGGCATCTGGAACAAGACCATCGGCGGTCCTAATCACTTTTCGGCTCGACATCGTTGTCGTATCCCTCGCCTTCGGATTGAGCTTGATACTCTTCGATCGCACTCTGGTCGAGTCCGCTGGACACAGGGGCTGCCTCTTTCTCGGCAGAATAGACCCAAAGTACTGAATATGCGACAATCAACAATCCCCAATCTCGCTCCCTCCGATAGCGACGCCAGCGGCAAATCAGCGCGGCTCAGTGGCAACGGATGGCTGAAGAAAAAGTGATAGCGTAAGAGACATTTCCGCACCCCTTTAGGCTAACCTTCCTTGAAACTAACCGAAGTCCAAGTCGATCGCCTTGTCGGTCCCACGCATCATTTTGGGGGGCTTGGCGTTGGTAATGTTGCTTCGCTATCGCACGCGGGCAATGTTTCGAATCCCGCCAGCGCGGCACTCCAGGGGCTCGACAAGATGCGGTTGGTCGCAAGCTATGGCGTACCGCAGTTCATTTTGCCACCACAGGCTCGGCCCGATGTCGCGTTTTTAAGGCAAGTTGGTTTTCAAATTGCCGATGGCGAATCACTTGAACAAGTCGCCTTACAAACGCCGAGTGTCCTTTCTGCTGCAATGAGCTGTTCTGCGATGTGGACGGCGAACGCCGCCACGGTTTCGCCCGCAATCGACAATCGTTTTGGTTTGCCAGCGATGACCGTGGCGAATCTAGACGCCAGCATGCATCGAGCGATCGAGGCCGAGGCCACGACGCATGAACTTCGCTGTCTTTTTCCCAAAACCAAGGTCCTGCGACCGCTTCCCGGCGGCGCCGCGATGCGTGACGAAGGGGCCGCCAACCACATGCGGTTTGGCAGCGATCAAAATGAACCCGGAATTCATTTATTCGTCTACGGTGACGGTGATCCCGCTGCGAAACGTTTTTGGCCTCGTCAATCACTGCTCGCGTGTAAGGCGATTGCAATTGGCCAGGGACTCGATCCGGAAAATACTTTTTTTGTCAAACAACATCCTGATGCGATCGATGCGGGAGCATTTCATAACGACGTCGTTGCGGCGAGTCACCACGACTTGTTGATTCATCATGAGCGGGCTTTTTACGATCCGGACCACGTGATCTCGCGAATGGCCTATCGCTACCAACAACGTTTTGGCCGCCCGCTACGGCGAGTGGTCGTAAGCGACACCGATCTGCCACTCGCCGATGCTGTCCGCACCTACTTGTTTAACAGTCAATTGATCAGCCCCGCCGCGGAGAACGAGGTCGCAGTGCCTCCGGTTCTGATTTGTCCATCGCAGGTGCAACAGCATACTCCGACGCGGACGCTGGTCGAATCGTGGATCGGCGAATCGAAATTTTTCAGCGAGGTACGCTATGTCGATTTGAATCAGAGCATGGCCGGAGGCGGAGGGCCGGCATGCCTCAGGCTTCGGATTCCGCTGACCCCACCTGAACTGCAGCAATGTGACTCGCGTTACCGGTGGACCGAAGAACTCGACCAACGTCTGCGACGAACCATTAGCGAGTTCTATCCGACGCGAGTTTCGCTAACGGACCTGGCTTCGGCCGAATTGATTTCCAAATCGCGACAAGCTCACTCGGAAATTGCTAAACTATTCCAGTAGAACGACTTGCGGCCATGCTGCCGCAACTCTGCCGAGGGGATTCCCACCTTTTTGAGGAAACCTCCCTAACATTCTTTTCTCGGTTTCGTTGTCGAAGATGAAACCCACGTCTATCTCCTATCGCTAATCTCATCATCATGCCGGATCACTCCCCAACTCAGTGGCCCGCCGAAACCATCAGTGCATTGGTGGATCGTTTTGAGCGACCGCTGTTGGCGTATGCGTCACGGATGCTTGGTGGTGATTGGCAAGAGGCTCAGGACGCGGTGCAGGAAACGTTTCTGCGGCTGTGTCGCGAAGATCGTCAAAAGATCGAATCTCGCATCGCAGCTTGGCTGTTTTCCGTATGCCGAAGCCGAGTCATTGACATGCAAAGAACCAAACATTCGACGCCGATTGACGCGTCAAAGGTCTCGCTCGCCGACCCAGCCCCGGACGTGTCGGAAGTGGCCAGCGACGAGGAAGCTCGCCATCGACTTACCGAGATGGTGGATCAATTGTCACCGCGACAACAGGAAGTACTGCGTTTGCGGATGCAGGCCGGATTGAGCTACCGCGAGATCGCCGAGGTGACCGGATTGACGGTCAGCAACGTTGGCTTCCATCTGCACGAAGCGGTTCGCAACCTACGCAACTCGCTGGCGATGAGCTAAACGCACGGAAAAAGGTGTCCGACACCTTTTTTCGCAACGCTTCCGATCCATCCACAATAAATCACTGAGTTCTCCTATGTCTGAATCCATCTGGAATGATCCTCGGATCACCGCTTACGTGCTTGACGAGTTGCCCGCCGATGAGCGTGCCGCTTTCGAAAGCGAAATGCAATCCAATCCCGAATTGGCCGCGGCGGTCGAAGAAGCTCGCGGTGTGACGAGCAAGCTCGATTCGTTGTTCGCATCCGAATCGACGCCGCCGCTGGACGCTAATCGCCGCGACAAGATCATTGCCGGCGAAAACCATCAAACGTTTGTCACGACCAAACCGAACCGAGCGTGGTACCAGCTCGGTACCGTTGAGTTGGTCGTAACAGCGGCGATCGTCTTGATCATTTGTGCGATCGCGATCCCAGCCAGTATGTCGCCCAAAATTGCGATGAACGGTGACGCTGTGGTCGATCCCCATGAGGAACCGACCCTCAGCGAAGAAGACTACATGCGAATGGCAACGAGTGGGCAAGAACAAGACGAAGAGATCGTGGAGCGATCGGCAGATTCGCTCGGTGGCGAGAGAGAGTTGACACCCCATGATTTGGCCGACGCCAGCGGATTTGCTGCCGCCGAAGCGGCGGCACCAACAACGTCTCCGATGGCAGCGGCGCCAATGGCAGCAGCAGCGATGTCCGCCGATTCCGCATCCGATCAAGTTCACAGTCGTGCAGAAGCAAAACGTGATGCAGGCGCAGCTCCCCCCCAAGTCGCGATGCGATCGATGCTGAAAGAATCGGCCCCAGACCAAAGGCCTGACGGCGCAGATCAAAGGCCTGACGGCGCGGGACAAGCCGGAGCATCTAGAGCACTCAGCATGTCGCAATCGCCATCCGAATCGCTCCAAATCCAAAGCGGATCGCGAACGGCATCGGAGTCCAAGCCTGAAGTGATGGAAAAATCTCGACGTAGCATGATGACGCGTCGATCCGATGCAGCCAAAGAAGCAAAGGATTCGGAATCCGCGAAGAAGTCCGAAGCGAGCGAATTGCATGCGATGGCGCCGGATGCACCTGCGGCTCCAGCCGGTCCGTTCAGCGAATCACCGGAACCCTTTGGGGATTTCTTTGGGGGTGCTGAAATTGCCGAATCCGACGCACAAATGGGAATGCCCGGAAGTGGAATGGCGATGGGCGGATTGCAGAATGAGTCTAACGAGAATTTGAGAAGGGGGAGAAGCAGCGGTAGGGAGATGGAGAGTATGGATATGGGAATGAGTATGCCGGCGAGTCCATCTGCGGATCGTTTTGAAAGCAAGCCCACCAATCGCGGCGGAGAAAGCACGGCGGGTGGATATGGGCTTCCGATGAATACGGTGCCCTCGAACACCAGTTTAAGAACCGAGCTAAAACAGTCGATTCCGGGGTTGCCCAAAGCCATCCAATTGCTGGACGAAGAAGTTCGCAACCCTGAAGGCGCTGGTCCTGGAACCCCAGGTGACCAGTTTGACGTGATCGAGGACAACCCGTTCCGGCATGTTTCCGAACATCCACTAAGCACGTTTTCAGTCGATGTCGACACCGCCAGCTACAGCAAGGTGCGTGATTTCCTTGTGCGTGCAAACCAGTTGCCTCGGCCAGACGCAGTCCGCATCGAAGAGATGATCAACTACTTTGACTACAACTACGATCCGCCCGCCGCCGACGCGGAACATCCCTTCGCCGCTCGTGCCGTCGTGACCGAGTGTCCTTGGAATCCACAACATCGGCTGGCCCGGATCGCGCTCAAAGGAAAAGTGATCGAACAATCCGAGCGTCCTCGCTGCAACTTGGTGTTCTTGCTGGACACCAGCGGCTCGATGAACCAAGCCAACAAATTGCCGTTGGTCCAGGACGGCATGAAAATGTTGCTGGAGCAATTGAACGAGAACGACCGTGTGGCGATCGCAGTCTATGCCGGATCGGCCGGATTGGTACTCGATTCCACCAAAGTGAAAAACGGCAAGAAAGTTCGCAAGGCGCTGACGCAGCTCTCGGCCGGCGGCAGCACCAACGGCGGTGCCGGCATCGCCTTGGCCTACCAAGTCGCTCGCGACCATTTCATCCCCGACGGTGTCAACCGCGTGATCCTATGTACCGATGGCGACTTCAACGTCGGCACGACTGGCACTGACGCACTGGTACGCATGGTGGAAAAAGAAGCCAAGGGAGGCGTCTTTCTGTCGGTGCTCGGGTTTGGGATGGGCAACCATAACGATTCGATGCTCGAGCAAATCAGCGGCCGAGGCAACGGCAACTATGCCTTCATCGACAATGAAAAGGAAGCTCGCAAGGTACTTGTCGATCAAACCAACAGCACGCTGGTGACGATCGCCAAAGACGTCAAATTGCAAGTCGAATTCAATCCAACGCAAGTCAACTCGTACCGTTTGATCGGCTACGAGAACCGAGTGCTGGCGAAAGAAGACTTCAATGACGACCAAAAAGACGCGGGCGAAATTGGGGCGGGGCATAGCGTCACCGCACTGTACGAAATCGTCCCGGCCGGCAGCGAACCCGACGCGGCCAAACCGAAGGTCGACGACTTGAAGTACCAAGCCAAGGTCAAGCCAACCAAGGCAGCTCAAAACGACGAAATGTTGACGATCAAACTGCGCTACAAACAGCCTGATGGCGACACCAGCACCTTGGTCGAGTTTCCGGTGACGGACGAGGGCGACAGCTTTGACAAAGCTGACAAGGAGACTCGCTTTGCCGCAGCCGTCGCAGGGTTTGGAATGCAGCTTCGTCGCAGCGAGTACAAAGGAAACTGGACGCTCGGCGACGTGATCCGTGTCGCGGAGGCCAGTAAGGGCGAAGATCGCTTCGAATTAAGGGCCGAATTCATCCAGCTCGCCCAAAAAGCGAGTCAATTGATGGGCCAAGAATAAGCCGACACCAGCGGTGCCCGCGTCAAGGATCCTCCGACGCAATCACAGCTTCCGGGAAGCCGTGATTGCGTTTTATTTTTTATATGCTATCGGGACTTCACGACAAACGTGTTTGGAAAACGATCGTGCCAACCTCTCGAAGTTTCTCCAAGAAAGGAGAACGCTTCGAACGGAATGAGCCGCGAAAAACTGCGACCGACAACCTGGCCAAATGAGGGTTTGCCTCCCTGTTCGTTGACCACTTTCGTACCCGTGATCAATTTTCCCAGCGTCCTTGACATGGTGGCTTCGCACAGAATGTAGTAACCGAGCAGAATGGGCAAGCCAATCAGAAAGCCCGGCGTTCTATCAATAAAGTCCATGCCGTCTTGGCCGCCGACGACCACGACGACAACTCCGAAAGCAAAACTGATGGCAAATTGCACGAAATAGTCGATAAAGAAATTCGCCAAGCGAAGCCCTTTTCCAGCCGGCACGACCGCGCCGCCGGTGAGATAAGGATCCGACTCGTTCGGCAACGCCGCCGCTGCGGCGGGTGCGGCATAAGGATTCAGGGGTTCGTTCATTTTTTCACAGTTCTAATTTTCGGAAGGTTTGGGAAGCGGAACAGAGGAATCGTCGTAACAGGTATCTCATTTTCTTATTTTTATTTGGCGCGTTGCCCCATGATTAGGATCGCCTTGGCGGAGATTTCAGTTAGCCGCGAGGAACTGTGTCCGACACCAGGAACAGTAATAAGCTGCCCCCCGGATTCGACCTGATTCTCAGCCGCAAACATCTCCATTTCCTTGACGTAGTGCTGAGCCCGATCGAATCGCGTCCAACCTCCTTGTTGCGGTTGATCGGACAAGCGATCCGTATCGGCTTCGCCAATGACGACCGCTACCGGCAATTGCACCGCCGTAACCCAGGTTTCCAGTTTGTGATCGATCTCGAACTCCTTGCTCTTGTCTCCCCATTGCAAGGTTCGTTTGCGCGGCTTCATTCCAGCGGGCCAACCGGTATCGGGATCAGGCATCGCGTAGATAGCAGGTGCACTGAGGACGACCCCGTGCAATCGTTCGGGATGAACCACCAGGTAATGGTTTGCGAACTGGCCTCCCGCAGAATGCCCGTACAAATAGAACTTTCCGTCGTAGTGGCGATCCAATGTTTTAAAACGATCCACGATCATGTGCACGAACTGATCGGATGTCGTGGTGCGTCCATCGTGCGCACGGTAACCCCACGCACTACCGCCAGGTGCATCTTCGCCGCTGGCATAGTTTTCAACATCAAATGCAGGGGCGACAAGGACCACTCCCGTCGATTCCGAAAACCTCAACCAGCGATTGATAAAGGTACGAGCACTTTGAAGTGCGGTGCTGCCATCGGCGATCGAACCGTGACAGATGACCAAGACGTTCGTCACTCGCGATCGTTTGTTAGGAACATATTGCAAAAATTCCCCAGCCTCGATTCGCTCTTCCGTGACAACACCACGTTGCACTCGCTGGGCGGCAACATCGGAACACATCAACGCCATTAAAACGAGAATAAGTAATCCGCTGCAACGCATTTGTTTCATCATTGGGAATCGGATTGGTACAGAACAAAGAAGGATTGGATCGGATTGTTTTTGCAGACGGATCGATCCTGCGTCAGACTTGAACGGTTTCAATTGCGGCCGGATCGATCGATCGCGGATTCATAAGCCGAGAAGATTCTAACCGATCGAGAAGCCTCGGTGCAAACACTTGAAATTTTCTCGAGACGGTACGGATTGGCGATTTTTGCTGTCGCTTCGCCTTCATGCTTCCGTGATCCAAGCCGCAGCACTACGACAACGCCGCGTCAGCCTATCGACCAGCAGCGAAAAAGAACTTGGTAGGAAAATAGAGGCAGGAAAATGTGCTTACACTCAATCAGCCGGTACTTTCAGGGCCATTTTTCTGGCCAGTAAGCCGATTGCCAAGCACGATCAACAAGCTGCCGAATCCGAAATAGCACGCCAGTGCAGTCAGAATGCCGGGCAGATCCGCCAGAATGCTTTGAATGGTGATTTCGTGTATGTCGATCACGACAACGACGATGGGGATCGCGATCACGATGGCGCCAAAGATCCTAAGCATCGAACCGAGAGCACGCTTCCAGCGCGGTGATTCGGCAAAAGGTTTTTGTGCCGAAACTGCAGAGGGTCGGTAAGGGTTGGGGGCAACAGTCACAGTGCGATACGGTTCAGCGAGCGAACGACAGTAAATCGTCCACCTTAAGATACTCGGCTTTGGCACGCGGGTGCGGTAGCATGTTAGTCATAAGAGAAGTTCGACTCGAACTTCCACACGTCGCCATCTTGGTTGTATCGAAGTTCCCCCTTTGTCCACCGATCCCCGTTCGAGGCCATCGATAAATACAGTTGCTCAGCAAGCTCGGCAAGACGCGGAGTGATCGAAGCGACTCCTTGCTCTTCTCGATGATTTTTGAGGGAGTAATCGATCCTTTGTCCATCGCACGTAATCGTCAAAACGGCATTAGTCCAGTTCTCGGGGCTACACCCAATCGCTTCAGCCCCAATTTCATCAAAGACGGGTCTTAGCTGTTTTAACGCCTCCGGCACTCTGTCTGGATCGCGAACGACCTTTGACTCACGACCGAATAGTTTTCTAAAAAAGCTCAAGACTTTTCCTTTGCTAAAATGTGACCATTTACCTGGGGGATCCCACAGGCAACCAATTGTAAACACGATGCCGAGTCCCTGGCGTGCATCCGAGACATCGCCGGTCGATAAAAACCGTGGCGAACGACTAATGTGGCCGACGGAGGTGGAAAATGCAAATTGGATGGGAATCGGACTACAGGCTGGCAGCCTGTGTTACTATTGGTTGAGCGCGAAGAGGACCAGGTTGGCGACGATCTTGGCGGCGTCTTCGGTGGGGTAACCGGGGCACTGGACCGAGTTCTGACTCTCGAGCGCGCAACTGATATCGAGCGGTGAAAAGAAGACGCTGGCCATGCCGTCGACCGTGGCAAACTCGATCAGCGGTGCGCTGCTGCGACGATTAACCACTTGCCCTTCACCGCGGCCACTTGGCGTGCGGATAGTTACCGAAGTGATGTCGAATCCGCCATTCGCGCTGGTCATCGCCTGATGCGAACCGGGCATCGTCTCGAGCGACGAACCGGGTAACACCTGTCCCAGTTCGCGGCGAAACGACTTGGCGAACGCCTCGCTGCCGCAGATCGCGGTGCCAATCACAAAGCCGCCGTTTTTGATGTATTCCGCCAACGCCCGCCGTTGATCTGCAGTCAATTCGAACTCGGTGCGACCATGCATCCACAACACCGGAACGCCGCTTAAACCGGCCGATTCGATCTGGACCGGCTGATCAGCCGCGAGAATGTCGATCGGCACCCGCTGGCGAATCAACTCGGCCGCGTTGGGGATCGCTCGGCGAGCTTCCTCACCGCCCGCTCCTAGTGACAACATCGCGACTTCGATCGATCCACGTGTCGGCTGCGGTGCATCCTCAGCGTCTAGCACAACTCGTTTTTCCAACTTGTCTTTCAGTTCGCGGCCCGTGGCATATGCGATCACGTTTTCGCCCAACCGCACTGCGACATCCAATTGTTTTCGCACAGGCTCGGACACCTCGCGACGCGAAAACAACACGTCGCTCAATTCCCAGCGACATGACAAGGAATTCGGGACGTAAAACACGGCGGTGCGGCAACACGCTTGAACCCCGTAGACCCAAAAATCCTTGTCAATCAATGGGATCGACGCTGGTGCCACTTCATGCTGGGCAAACCACACGGGATGACTCGGCGGCAACCGGTCCAGCGGTGCTCCGTCGAACCATTTCGCACACAACTCGCGAACACTCGCTTCGAACGCCGATGCGTCTCCGCATCCATCCCCCGCTTCGGCTTCGAACAATATCGTGCCACCCTGCTCTAAATACTCGCCGAGATTTTTGACTAGCTCGGGCGAGAAATTCAGCGAGGCCTTGCCGCTAATGATCAGTACCGGAGTTTGCAACAAATCTTCGACCGCTGCCGCCTTTCCCTTGTCATGTTGGCCAATAATGGTTTGCCAAGTCAGATCGCGGCCCCAGTCACGTTCGACATGCCGGACCAATTGCTTGAGCCCTTCGGGGTGCGATTGCCACTGGTTCGCCGGTTGGCTTTCGTATTGCAATTGACCGGCGACGACTTGGCGTTTGCCTTTACTGAGGAACAGTAGCGCGAACGACGTGGCAATGTCGCGATTGTTTTCCATCATCCCTGTCCCCGACCAAAACCCTTGGAATTGATCGTGCGCGTTGAGCAATTGTTCGGCGCCTTCGCGATACCAATCATGGCCGCCAATGAACCGTCGCCCCGATAAGCGGCCGACACGTTCGAGCGCATACAGGTAATAGAAAAACGTCATCGAATCGCCGCCTGGATTGACTTCGGTGGTAAACCGATCGCCGAGCCACTGCAGCCCCGCCTGGACGGGATCTTTTTCCGGCGATTCATTTCCGCAGCACTGGATCGTATCGCCGACGATTTTCGAACTGCCGGCAGAGGTACCATCGCGACCAATAATCATCGAAGCGATCCCAGCGCAGGTCATACTGCCGGTCGGCGGTTGGCTACGTCCGTATCCCCAGCCGCCATTGCCACGCTGGATCTTTTCCCAATAAGCGATCGAACGCTCGAAGACGGCGGGTTCAATTTCGATGCCACGATCTTTCGCAGCACCGAGTGCAAGAATCGCGAACTGGGAATTCGAAGGATCGCCGTTGCCAAGTCCGTTGCCGTAGCTCCAACTTCCTGGATTCCCAGCCCCCCCGGGGTCACGCTGCGAATCGATCAACCAACGAACGTTGCGGCGAATGCGATCGAGGTCACCGGCGGCCCCGAGTTGACAATAGACGAGTGTTTGCAGAGCGACTGAATACGTTTCTTTGGGTTCATACAACCGCAGGTAACGCATCGCGCGAATCATGTCGGGATCGTCACGCGAGACACCTGCGTTGAGCAGCGAGAGGGTGCACAGCGAGGTCAAGCCGCACGATTGGCTGCCGAATTCGCTCCACCCGCCACGGTCATTTTGCGAACTGCGAAGATAGGCAACCCCGCGGTCGATTGCTCGTTGGACGCTGGCCGCGTCAATCTCGGCAGCATACGTAGGACGGACCATCCCGGTAAGCAACAAAAGCGTCGCAAAAACGATCGTTCCGACTTGGCGTCCTCCCGCCATCTTCAATACATGTCTAAGATAACTCGACGAGAAAGTTTCCCGTACCTCGGCAAAGGAATGTACGTTTTTCATCATGACTAGTCCTCCTCCTGCACCCAATTCCCCCCCACCGAATCAACCGGCGCGGAATTTAGGTGACGTGTTACGCGAATTTTCTCAGCATCAGCAAACGATGCGGGCCGAGCTCGCCAAGGTCATTGTGGGCCAATCCGATACGATCGAGCAACTGCTTGCCGCAATCTTTACTCGCGGCCACTGTCTGCTCGAGGGAGTTCCGGGACTCGCCAAGACGCTGATGGTCAGCACGCTGGCTGAAATCCTAGACGTCTCGTTCAAGCGTATTCAGTTTACACCGGATTTGATGCCCTCGGATATCACCGGCACCCAGGTGATGGAAGAAAACGAATCGGGGCGGCGAAGTTTCCGCTTTGTCCAAGGCCCGATCTTTACCAACATCCT
The DNA here is from genome assembly GCF_041583735.1 of Novipirellula sp. Taxonomy (NCBI): domain Bacteria; kingdom Pseudomonadati; phylum Planctomycetota; class Planctomycetia; order Pirellulales; family Pirellulaceae; genus Novipirellula; species Novipirellula sp. The sequence goes on along the minus strand of NZ_JBFHFD010000128.1, from coordinate 5,584 downwards.
GCTGGCGGACGAAATCAACCGGACGCCCCCGAAGACTCAAGCGGCTCTTCTCGAAGCGATGCAGGAGCGGCAAATCACCGTGGGAACGGAAACCTATCCGTTGACGCCGCCCTTTTTTACGATCGCGACGCAGAACCCGATCGAGCAAGAAGGAACCTACCCGCTTCCGGAAGCTCAGCTCGACCGGTTTATGTTCAACATTAAAGTCGGCTACCCCACGGCGGCCGAAGAAGAACAAATTTTGACGGCGACGACCCGCGGCGAAAGCCAAACCGTCAACAAGGTGCTGTCGTCACGCGCGATCTTGAATATTCAAAAGTTGGTTTCCAGTATCGCGGTCAATCCGCTGGTGATCCGTTATGCATCCCAGCTCGTCCGTGCGACTCGCCCCAAAGACGAAACGGCGCCACAATACATTCGCGATCTTGTCGATTGGGGTGCAGGCCCTCGCGCGGGCCAGAACCTGATCAACGGCGGTAAAGCGATCGCGGCGATGAACGGCCGGTTCAGCGTCGATCCGAGCGACATCCAGCGGATTGCCATTCCCGTGCTGCGTCACCGAATCGCGACCAATTTCCAAGCTCAGGCCGAGGGCATGGACACCGACGCCGTGATCGAGCGACTGCTCAAAGACATCCCTGTTCCCGAACCGGAAAAGATGACGAAGTCCTAATTGTGGCCTCACTGCTTTCCCCCGAATCGATCCAACAAATCAAACGACTCGACCTGCGTGCGAGGACGGTCGTGCGTGGATTTTTGCAGGGGTTGCACTCCAGTCCGTTTCACGGGTTTTCGGTCCAGTTCAGCGAACACCGACGCTACAACCAAGGCGACGATCCAAAACTGATTGATTGGTTGGTCTATGCCAAAACGGACAAGTACTACGTCAAGCGTTTTGAAGCGGAAACAAATTTAACTGGTTACTTGGCGATCGATCTGTCACAGTCGATGGGGTTCACCGAGAGCCAGAGCATGACCAAGTTTGAATACGCCACTTGCTTGGCGGCGTCGCTGACCTATTTGATGACGATGCAGCAAGACCCGGTGGGCTTGTTGACGCTGGGCGAAAAGGTACGTGCGGAGTTGCCGGCCCGCAGCCGACGTGGGCATCTCGGTGACGTGATGGCGCGGTTGACCCAGATGAAACCTGAGGGCAATACCGATTTAGCGGCGTCGTTAACGCAAGTCGCTGCGATGCTGAAACATCATTCGCTGGTGATGCTGTTTTCTGACTTGTTGGACGATCCCGAAACGACGCTCTCCGCGCTGGCTCGGCTGCGCCATGGCGGTCACGATGTGATCGTGTTTCATATTCTCGACGAAGCCGAGGTCAATTTCCCCTACGACGGTCCGGTTCAATTCGAAGACAGCGAGACCAGCGAGACGATCACGGTCGACGCGACGGGGTTTCGCGAAGATTATTTGGCGCAACTGAATGAGTTCCGCGACAACTATCGCGAACGATGTGCCAATTTGCGAATCGACTATGTGCCGCTAGACACCAGCATGCCGTTTGACAAAGCGTTGACGGAATACTTGATGCAGCGTCAAAAGTCCAAGTAACTTGAAACTAGCGGTAAAACAATCTCGTGACATTCTTAAATGCAACTCTGATGCTTGGTCTCGCGGCAGCCGCCGTGCCGATCGTGCTGCATTTTCTGTCGCGGCGTGAGCCCAAGAAGGTCGTATTCCCGTCGCTACGTTTTTTGACTCAGCGTTACGAGACGAACCGCAGCCGACTGAAAATCCGTCGTTGGTGGCTGTTAGCACTGCGGATCGCGGCGATCGCGGCGGTGGCATTCGCACTGGCGAGGCCCGTGATCCATCAATCGCTTTCACTGACTTGGGTGACGATCGGGTTGGTAGCCGCCGCAGGTTTAGGCATGTTGGTATTGGCAGGGATCGCGATCGCACGTGGCTTTTCGCCTCCGCTGCGCTACGCGTTGACCAGCATCGCGGTGTTGACATTATTATCGGCAATCATTTGGGGTGGCGTGACCTATGCAACCGGTCCCCGACCGGCCACCGATTCCGCATCACCGGTGGCGATGGCGATTGTGATTGACAATTCGGCAACGTCTAGCTGGCAAACCAACAGCGACGACCGGATGCAGCGAATCGAATCGTTGGCCGAGTGGATCGTCGCTCGCGTGCCTCGCAGCAGCCGGATTGCGGTGATTGATCGATCGACAAGCCCCGCGTCGTTTGCGCTGGATAGCGCGAGTGCGTTATCGCAAATCGAACAAATCGAACCGCTGGCGGTGACGCAGCCGATCACCAGCCGGATTGCCGCGGCGATAGGCTTGGTTCAATCGAGTGATCTCGCCGCTCGAGCCGTAATCGTGATTAGCGACCTCAGTGAATCGACTTGGCAGCAGGCGATCGACGACCCAAGCACGCGGCAATTGTTGGAAACGGAACCCACCGTGAATCTAACGCTGGTGGATCTTGGGGAGTTTACGGGGACCAATCGCTTCGTCTCGTCGCTGCAAGTGTCCGATCTGACGCCGCCTGCTGCGACGTCCGTGTCGGTTTCGGCCCGCGTTGGGATCGCGGGTGACGTTAACCAAAATGGCCAATCGATTACGGCCGAATTGGAGTTGTACGACAGCGATCCTGCGCTGCCTGTCATCCGTGATGGTATGATCCAACGTCCGGAACTGCGAAGTGTCGATCGGACGAGCGTGCGACTCAGTGGCAGCGGAACCGCCGAGGTCTTGTTGACGGTTCCGCCAATGCAGGTCGGGACACATCACGGGCAAATTCGCTTGATCGGGGACGATTCGATTGCCTTGGACAACGTTCGCTATTTTTCGATCGAGGTATTACCGTCGTCGCCCGTGTTGATCGTCAGCGACAGTGAAGAAGAAGCTCGCGTGCTGGGCCAATCGATCACCGCGCCGTTGGTGATCGATGACCCGAATGCAGAATACCGAGTGGAATCGATTCGCTATCAAGATTTTGCCGTGGTCCGGCTGGCCGATTTTGACGCCGTGATGTTATTGGACCCGCCCAATCGCGCGCTACATAACCCTCAACTTGCCCAATACATTGAGCGCGGAGGCGGCGTTTTTGTCTCGCTCGGGCCGGCTGCTGAACCGACCTCTGAAGCATCCCCAACATGGCCGAAACTCGTCCGCCGTTGGCGAGTGCCCGAGCCGGGCACGTTTTTACAACCGCTGAATCAGTCGCATCCGCTGCTCGCTCCGCTCAGTAACATTGCCGGCGGCGTGCCATGGAACCAATTTCGCATCGCTCAATATTGGCAAGTCGAAACGCGAACCCAAGACAAAGTGAAACTCCGCCGATTGGCACAGTTCGCTGGCACCGAACACGCATCGATTGTTGAGGTGGCGAACGAGGACGCCGAAACGCCCCGCCGCGTTGTAATAATGACGACGCCGCTGCCGGCGCTGGCCGATGCGACTCGGCGCTGGAACGAACTGTTCAGTGGGACTGATGCTTGGCCAGCTTTCTTGTTGGTTCGCGAGCTTGCCGATTACTTGACCGAGCGTTCGGCGGGATTGCGTGACACGTTGGTCGGTCAACCTCACACCATCACCCTGGCTTCGTCGGATGCATCCGCTGCAGCGACTAGCATTCCAGTGGAAACGGCATTGTCCTCTAACAAAGAAGCTGATTCGCAGACCGCCGCGGCAAAGCCAGCCGGCGAGCGATTGACGCGTCGTTACCAACTGTATCCGCCGGGCGACACCAGCTCGATTCCGATCGACGTCGATATCGACAGCCAGCAATTCACGGTGACCAACATCAACTCGCCGGGAACCTATTGGGTTCGCGGACCAGGACTTCATACCGGTTTTTCAGCGAACATTGCCGATAATGCCACCCGACTGGCTCGCGTCGATCCCGAGTCGCTTGTCAACTCGCTAGGAAGTGAGCATGTTCAATTGGTAACCGACCGCGAAGAGATCGATTTGCGTGGCGACCAAGACAGTCAACGTGTCTCGCTGCATTCACCGGCGATGCTATTGGCGTTAGTCGTGTTCTTGCTAGAACAGATCTTGGGGAATCGATTCTATCGAAAACGCGATAGTGCGAGATCCTCGACCAAGCAGGCGTCGACCGCTGCGGGAGCCACCGCGTGAGTTCGTTTTTGATCGAACCGATCTATGATTCTGTTGCCGTTGCCGTTTTGGTTTCGCTGCTGGTCGTTGCTGTTTTGGTGTTGGTGACACCGCCAACCGACAATCCGAAGCAGCGTCGCTGGTTAATTGGACTTCGTTTCCTTGCCGCATTCATTTTGATGTTGGCGATCTTTCGGCCTGGATTTGTCCAGACCGATACGCGACCGGCCGAGGCAACCTTGGTTGTTGCGGTGGACACATCGCGAAGCATGACGTTTCCCGATGACGATCGCGCCGATCGCTGGACCCATCAACAGCAAGCGTGGCGTGAACTCGCCGATGGCGTTGCATCGCTGGATGAATCGATGAGCGTTCGCTTGCTCGAATACGACAAAACAGCGACCGAATTGGACAATGCACTTCCGACCGCGTTGGACGACCGAACCCCCGAGGGCGATTTGACGGACTTGGCGTCCGCCGCGACGGCGGCGATCGCGGCGGCTCAGGGGCAACCGCTGGCCGGAGTCGTCTTGATGGGCGATGGCGCCCAAACCGCGCCGATCGATGGTGCCGGAGCCGAACGGATCGCTCAGACGTTGAAAACATGGGGGGTCCCGCTGTGGACCGTCCCGATCGGACCGGCTGGCGGTCAAGCCGCGAACCGTGATGCCGGAATCGATGCGTTACCCGAGAGTTTCCAGCTGTTTGCCAAGAACGAATTCGATGTCAATTTTCAGGTGCAATTGCGAGGGCTGGCTGGCACCGAAGTGCCGGTGCGTGTCCGCTGGGTCGATGAAAAAGGCAACTCAACGGTCGCAGCCGAGCGGCAGCTTGTCGCTGAAAAAGCAAGCGAGGTCCAAGGAATGTCGCTGCAAGTCGTCGCTCCCGCACCGGGCGTGTATCGATTGAATGTCGAAGTCGATCCCGTCGAAGGCGAACTGGTGACATCCAACAATTTGCAAACCGCGTTTGTGAATGTGCGTGAAGGGGGCGGACGGATCTTGTATCTCGAAGGGACGCCGCGGTTAGAGCAAACGTTTCTGCGTGCAGCACTAAGACGGTTTCCTGATCTCGATCTGACCTACCAGTGGATCCCAAGCGACACTGCGGCACGTTGGCCGATTGGGCTGCGTGATTGGTTTCAAAAAGGTAAATTCGACATCTATATCATCGGCGATTTGGATGCCGATGCGATTGGCCGCGAGCAATTGACACAGCTCGCCCAATCGGTGTCCGAAGGAGCGGGCTTGGTGATGCTGGGCGGCTACCATAACTACGACGCAGGCGGGTATGCGAATTCGCCCTTGGCCGATGTGTTGCCAGTACAATTGGACGCGTCGCGTCGCATTTCAATTCAATCCGACGACGTTGACGATCGGCGTTTGCAGATCCCCGGCCCGATCACGGTCAACCGATCACGCTCGCATCCGATCACCAACATTGGCGGCGAGGATCCTGACAAAACGTGGTCGTCGCTGCCGAGTTTGCTAGGGGCG
>NZ_JBFHFD010000127.1:0-16689 GCF_041583735.1 Novipirellula sp. | reverse complement strand
CGAGTGGTACTGCATTCTAATATTTTCCTGCCCATCCCATCTTCCTGCCCGCCGGCAATCCGGCGTTTGGTGGAGGTGGGGAAACCAAGAATCGCGTGAGCTGCGGCATCATGTTGCCGGGGCAGCGTTGGTTACAGAACTGGGCAGGAATATGTAGCGGGCAGGAAAATGGGATACCGCAGGATGGTTCCGTGATCCGACATATTTTTGCCCTCCATATTTTTGCCTATCTGCGGTGCGGCGCTTTGTGGATGTAGCGGATCAACGAGTCGAGAGATCCGTGACGTCAATCGCCTGATAAAACGTCATCGACGCTCTGAGGTCAGCGACAGGTAAATTGACAAAGATCTTTTTCGACATCGTCGTACTCGTTTCCTTCGTTTTGCTCGTCAGCTGTTGCTCGAACGCTTGAAGTCGCGGTTGCAACGCGGCGGCTCTCAGGCCCGAAAGGGGCTTCCATAGAGGCTAGCAGCCAAGAAGGCAGGAGGAGGACAGTGGGCAGTACGCCGAAGTCCTCTCCTGGTAATTGTTTAAGAAGTCGGGGCGACAAGATTTGAACTTGCGACTTCTGCGTCCCGAACGCAGCGCTCTACCAGGCTGAGCCACGCCCCGTGAGGAAGATTGCCCTATTTTTGTTACTTCCTCGATTCTCGTCAACGGTCTTCCCACGCAAAGAATTTGAAGTCAGCAGAGTTCGACGGTTTGCCAAGTGTCCCCGGGCATCGATCGCCCGTTCCTCTGCCCCTGTTGCTGCGGGCCCATCGCCTTAGAATGGGGCGATGTTTGAACTTCGCTGTACCGTCCGAAATTGTCGAGAGCCGCTGCAACAACGTGAAAGTGGGCTGTTTTGTGCTGCCGGTCACCATTTTGATCGAGCCAAAGAGGGCTACTGGAGTCTGCTGCAGCCGCAGGATCGACGCTCCAAAAATCCAGGCGACGCGGACGCCGCCGTTTTGGCACGACATCGTTGGTTAGAGCGTGGCTATGCTGCGGGGCTGACCGAAACACTGCGGCCTTGGATTGCCGATTCGGCATCAGCGGATCCGGAGACCGTGCCACGAACGATCGATCTCGGCTGCGGCGAAGGATCATTCGGCCCCGCGCTGTTTTTAGACGAGGCGGACGGTTACTGCGGCGTCGATCTATCCAAACGAGCGATCAAGTTGGCCGCGCGGGGATGGCCTGCCGGAACTTGGGTGCTAGCTAACGCCGACCGGACCTTGCCAGCTGCCGACGCGAGTGTCGATCGAGTGATTTCGTTATTCGGGCGTCGTCCCGCAGCCGAGATTTATCGAGTGCTCTCGGAGACCGGGATCTGTATCGTCGCGGTGCCTGGCGAAGAGGATTTGATCGAACTTCGCGAACAGGTCCAGCAAGCGGGGCATCGACGCAGCCGTTGGGAGATGGTCGTCGATGAGTTGTCCGCTGCCGGTTTGGAGTTTGTCGAGCACAAGCACTGGCAACAGAGCGTTGACTTGGACACCGATGCGATCGCCGACGCGTTGGCGATGACTTACCGCGGCGTGCGACATTCCCAGCAAACACGTTTAGAATCTTTGGCCGCCATGACGGTCACATTGGCCGCCGATTTAATTCTACTGCGACGCGGTTCATAGAACCGCGGTGGATATCATCCATCGAAGGATTGAGTGGGCTTTCCGTCCGCCGACGCCGCTAGTGAAGTGGCCTTTTTTGCGGAGCGGCGCGAGCCGCCCGGTCTAATTCGAACTTTTTTTCGCTGCAACCGGACGGGCCTCGCGCCGTTCCGCAACCACGATCAACGGCATTCGCGAACGCCGTCGGTTCCCATTCAAAACGCGATAGGGTTAGCGGCGGAAGTGGCGATTGGGTTTGCCGCTGTCGTGATGCTTCCCACCTTCGTTTGAACGCATCTGGCGACCACTCGGTTTGTCTTGCTGAGGACCGCGACGCATTGCGACATGATCGCGTGGACCACTGCCGCGGCGATGGCCCGCTCCGTGATGATCACGTTGTTGCCCGCGTTTGCCGCCACGCATTCCGCGTGAACCCGATTTGTCGCCTTGAGGTCCGCGATGCATTGCGTAGCGGTCGTGTGACTTGCCACCCCGACGACGATCGACGTCGTGATGCCCACGCTGTGGGCCTCGTTTTCCGTGATGCATGCTACTCGCACCTGGACGAGGGCCTTGAGGTCCACGGTTCATCACGTAATCGCCACGAGTTCGTTCGCCGCGATGATGACGAGCTTGTTGAGGGGCGTGATTTCGGTCGCCACGCACGTGGCCTTGATGGCGATCGCCGAATTGACGTTGACCGACATGGTGATCATGTCTTCCTCCACGACGGTTTCGGTCGACGTTTTGCTTGCCGGCGTATCGTTCTTGTCCGCGACCGGATGCCTTGTGTGCCTTGCCGCGTCGTCCATCCGCTTTGGCATTTTCGGCTGCGTGTTGGTTGCGTTTACGATCGTGCTTGCCGACGTCTGCTTTGCGGTTTTTTTCCTTTTTAACGTTTGCTCGTTCGGCTTTTGGCTTTGCGATTTTCACGTTGTCGCGTTTGGCGTCATGGCGAGGCGGCATGGGCATGCGGTCTCGGGATGACTGGTTGACGTCGCCGTCGTGCGAAGGTCTAGGCCCGGATCCAGGGCGTCCTAATCCTAAAGGGCCATGTTGTCCTGGGCCACGTTCTCCTGGTCCGCCACGACCAACGCCATCATGATCGGGACGCGGTCGGCCATCCTGTGGGTGATCGCCTCGTTTGTGGTCTGGGCGAGCATGTTCGGATCCCTTTGGGGAATCCTGCTTGTCTCGGATGCGAGGTGGTTTGGGAGCGTCGGGGTGCGAGTCTGCTTTGGCTTCGGCGGCGGGGCGTTTCGGTTTGGGGTTTTCTTGGTTGTCGTCTTGAGCACTGACCACTTGACCCGATGTCATCAGTAGTAATGCCGTGGTGGAGATCGCAAGTTCTTTCAATGCAATACGCATCAATGTCATTCCTTTTCCAAATCTATTGTTGTTGGCGAGTCTGTTGGCGAACATTGCCAAAGGACGCCTGTTCATTCAACACTTAGAGTGCGAAGGTGTTTCGTCCAAAACATCGCAATGGTCAAGAAAAAAGACAAACCTTGGGTGGCCCCGTGCGTCCCTGGGGATTGTTTCGTCCGCGGCAGGGTGGGGCAGGATGGGTGTGACTGGCGTCTGCGTCTGAGCGGTTCGCCGGCGGTAGCATGCTTCAAGTAGCAACTTTTGGTCCATGACTCATGCCCTGGAAACTGCCGATGAGTTTCGCGACCGAACGCATCAGTGCGTTAGCCGAAGTCGTAAAGGAAACATTTTGCAATAACTTCGTTATTGCAAAATGTTTCCCGAATGACACGAACCCTCCGGTGGCGTTTGGGGCGTTCCGCTAGAGCTTTACTGGAATGGGCGTAGGTCGGTTAGCTTTGGAGGTAGTGGACGAGGCTACGAGTCCCAGCGACTTCGTGGCACGACGGGACTCGTAGTCTCGTCCACTACAGAGAAAACGCTTCACTCGCGTGATTTGTGACAAAACTCGAATGACGATGCTATTTCCGAACAGCACCCAAGCAAATAAGCCGTGTTCCCCATCGGATCCACGATCCGTGGATTACAGAAACATCGAATTGAAAGTCAACCAGCGGGCGGTTAGCAGCGTCAATACCAGGCAGCACCACCAGGTCGCTCGCCGTGCCAGCGGTTGTTCGTGCAAGTAGTAGAGGATGCCAATCGCGAGACCAGTGATCGTGATTTTGAACAGGATCAATTGGACCGGATCGTGGATCAATCCGTTGCCCAGAGGATTCAGTTCTCGCATCGCCCCGCTTTGGTGAGCAATCAACGTCCAGACCAAGTCGAGTGCTGAGAGCACTCCGACGATGGTCAGCGACCAGACCGTGGCCTTTTTCGCGTTGGCTAGGGTTAGTGGGTCGTCGCCAATCGCAACCATCTGTTGTGGGTGGGCCATCAGGTGTCCGAACGCGAGGACGACAGTGACCATTGCAATCATGCTGAGCGGAAAGGCAATTTGTTGGCTCAACATAAGAGCCGCCGTTTTTCGATCGTTGTTTTCATAGATTTGTTCGCGCCGGTTCACCTCTTCCGAAGCGCGCGTGGCGAAGTCAGGTGAGATCTTGAAGTCTTGCACGAGCCGGTGCCAGAGTTCGAAGTCAATTCTCTCGATTCCAGTGGACATCATCTCCGCTTCCGATGGCGTTTCTCGCCCCAATAGTGCCTTGAGTAATTCGTGCCCCTGTTCGGAGGTGTCTAATAGCAATGGTGCTTCGCCCGAGTAGAAAACGGCGACCACTCCGGATCCTGATGAATTGAATGACTCGGCGAAAGATTGAAACGGGGATCGGGGAAGGTACTCGCGGAAGGAATCACGACCTCGCTCTGTGCGATTCCCCCAGTCGCCGCGAGCTTCCCAGTCGCCGCGGTCTCCCCAGTTGCCACGCTCTCCTCGACCACGCATGTCCTTGCCACGCGACGCATAGCTGCGTCCCGACCAGCGGCGATTGTCAACGTAGCTCGAAAGGTCAAACGCATTCTCATCAAAGATTTGACCATCGATCTCGATCCCCACATTACTGAACTTGAGGTCCAATGGAGGGTGTAGATAGACGCCGTTTAGGAACACAAAGCAATCTTCGGTCAGGGGCGTGTTTTCAAACTCGCGATATTTTGGCGAGTCCGTGTTTTCTTGGGCCGTATCGTCTTGAGCCCCCTTTTCTTGAGCCAGCTTTTCTTGAGCCGGGGCCGCCACGGTGATCAATCCAAACACCAGGGTAGCTAGCAGCACCGTGACGCGAATCCATTGGGATTTATTTGTTTGGACCATGCAAAACATTTCCTTTTTCAGAATCATGAGCTGTGGTGTCTCCATGCCCCCCAGTGTTCCGGTAAGGAACCAAGTCACCTTTGAAGGAACCGAGTCATTTTCGGGGGGGAGAAGAGATCGATGACAAGCCTGCGACGATACGTATGTCCGAAGCGAGCGTGCTTGATTGATATGAACCCCGCAGCAGAGCAAAGGTAACGAGTAAGAAAGTATTTTTTTGCCTTTAGAAATACCGGCAAAGCGGGTCTTTAGCGGCGTTTCAAGATAAAGACGGCGTCCACCAAGTCGTCATCCACCGTCCGTGGTTCATCGATGTCGTAATCAAAGTCGTAGGCAGCCCGCAATTCAAATTGGTCTTCGACTTTCCGAAACAGGCTTTTGGCTTGGGCGATCGTGTATAGCCGCAGTGGGAATTCGCTGCGAACGCGATGGATTTTTCCCGATCGCGTTTGTGCTTTGATACTTGCTCGCAGCGTTTCCTGTCGTTTTCGACGATTAAATTCGATTACTTTCAAGGTGACATGCACCTTGGTCCCCCCGTGCGATGCAGTCCAGCGTTCGGTGCTTTCCGGATCGGCATCCATGGGGATACAGTGAAAACCGAGAATATAGACGCCGCCGGAGACCAGATTTTCTGCGACCGATCGCAAATGGGATTCGGCGTCGGCTTCGCTCAGCAGATGGCGGAACGTATTGAACGTGCAGAAGGCAGCGTGAAAAGGTTCAGGGAACTCCATTTTCGTCATATCGCCTAACACGAGCGTGGCATCAATCTTTCGCCGCGCGAGCCGTTTGCGGAGATAGTCGAGCATCGGTTGGCTGAGGTCCAACCCGGTTAACGCGTAGCCGCGGGCCGCCATTTCCGCGACAAGCCGGCCGCTGCCGCAGCCGGGTTCGAGCAGTTTGGTGGTCGGGACATCGTTGCGAAAACGCTCGAACGCTTGCTCAAAAAATTCCACTTCGGCTTGGGTTTCATCACGAAACACCATGTCAAAGTATTGGGGATAGTCGTACCAGTTTTCCATAGCGGGCGAGTGATTGGTTGTAGGCGAATGCTTCGCTGCATCGCACCAGACGGGCAGTGCATTGCACCAGGCGGGCAGAGAAAGCCAGCATTGTAGTCCGAATGCGTTGTTCGGCCATGACGCCAATCGAGGTGTGAAAAATGGAGGTCTTGGTGGGAGCCGCTTCGCCGTGGCGGGGGGCGGAGAGGGGAAGTTTGCGTGATCTTGTCTGGACTTGTCCGGAACTAGCCACGTTGCGTGACAAACAAAACGTAGGCGGATTCGGTTTTAGTGGTCTTTGGGTGTCACCCTGGGGCGAGGGTCGAAGTCACCGTCAATCAACCCCAAGAGGTCAAAAGCCAGGAGCAAATGGTGCAAGAGCAAGAGATTGCCGAGATCGACGCCGAAAAGGAGTGTCTGGCTCGGGAACGACAATTCGATGATTGACAAGCCCCGGGGTCGCGAGGCCACAATCGATTTGCACGCTCCGATTCCATTGCGTCAATCTCATCACATCGGTTTCACTGGATCCAATCCATTGTCGTTTGCGTGAAGCCGCGCGAGCGGCTGGTTGGGTAATCCCGGCAGCGAGACGGTTTCGTAGGTCGCTTGATTCAGAATGGCCGTGAACTCACGTGTTACCTGCGGATCGGCATAGACGCTTTCGCTGAGCAATAGGTCCGTACCCGCAAGCGAGGGCATTGCCATCGTGGCACGCGCCGTGCTGCCAAAATAGTCGAGTCGATCGTTTGCTACGGCGACAAGTGTCCGCCCGGCATGCACTGCGATGCCAATCGCGTGTTGGCTATTTCGCTCGGACTCTCGAATTTGCAGCGCCGCCGCGACGGCGTGTTCGCAACGGTCAAACGCGGCGAGCATGCTTTCGCCCACTGTCTTGGCAACCGTGCCGTGATTCGCAAGCACGATTTGTTCGACTCGCGAGTGAATTTCGTTCACAAGCTTGTATGCTTCGGCGTCTCCGAGATCGACGTAAAGATCTTCGATGTTATGAATCGTTGTGGCTAGAAGCGTTAACTGTTCGGCAGTAATCGGGTTGCTTTCGGCAAAGACCTGATCAGGAAACAGTTCCCGAAATCGTTGGATCGTCGATGCGGTAGCCGCCGTCACCACATCGTCGCGTGGGATCGTTCGTTCGATCCGGATCACGTGCAGCGATGTGTCGTCGTTGATCAGTTGGATTCGCTGCGTGCCAGCGCGAAGTTTGGGGATGTGCGACGATTGGCCGAGCGAAAGCAGTTTGGTCGAATATTCCAGCTGTCCTCGTCCCTGTTCGACCCGGATCGATTGCGTTTGTGGAAGCCGGGGGCCACGAAGCAGATAGTCACCCGCCGCGAGATGCAATTCGAGCTCGAACATCTCATCGGACTCAAGCCGAATCTGCGCCACCACGTGAGGCGAGTGTTCGGGGCCGCCGATACAATAGCTTTGGTCATCCACTTGGCGGATTTCCGGATGGGCTCGAAACACCATCTCGATCGCGTTACCACGGTTAGATTGAAATGCGACATGACAGGCTTCGCAATGGGTGTGATCTTCGATCGCAGACAGATTTTGATGCGTGCCCGCAGGGGCTCGGCACGTCGGGCAGAGCACGTCCCAGCGTAGCGACAACAGACCCGCAGAAGCGGCGACCAAACAAGCGTCGATGGTGTCATCGGAACCAAAATTGATCTCGCGTGCTAACGCAATCGGACGAATCTGAGCCAGTCTTTGCGGCGGGGACTCACTGAGAAAGACGCCGATCGCGTTGGCCAAATCAGGATCGACCCCGGCATCGATCAAGCGATCAAGTCGTTTTTGCAGCCGCTCGCAGTCCGCGTTACTGATTCGGTGTGACGGTTCAAACGGATCGAGTTTCTGACCCTGTTTGCGACTTTGAATTGACTTGTCGATACGCGTATAAACGCGGTTCAAATTGCGAAACGCTTTCCAATCGGCTTCCACGGTCGTCATCACGCGGCCCAGCAAATTGCGTGGCTGGACACGGATTTCATGGCTCAGGTTTGTACCGCCTCCGGCAATCGGCTCCATCGTCACGACGCTCATGAACCAAACGAAAGGCCCGGATTGGAACTCTCGCAAAATACCCATGCGATTCGCTTCGATCCATTCAAACGGATGCTCTTCCCATGCGACTTGCACCCCACTGATGCGAAAGGATCCAAATTTACGGATGCCGCGTTGTTCGTCGTACTCGGTGCGGTAGGTGACCGCGGGTAATCCGATCGCGCGATTGAGTCGTTCGGTATTGGAAACGTACGGCCAGATCTCTTCGGGGCCGCTGGCGAGTTCCCAGTGCTCGGTCTTTTGCCACAGTTTGTCAGCACGATGCTCCGGCATTTTGGGATGCGTTTCGATATCCGAAGGAGTGCCTCTTAAAACTCGGTCGATCTCGCGGCTGAACTGCGTCGCGTCGACAAAGCGTTTTTCGGGTTCCTTGGCCAAAGCACGATTGACGATGCGATCGCAGGCGTCCGAGATTTTGGGATTGAACTGTTGTACCGACGGAGGTCGGTCATACAGATGCATCGTGGCCAATTTGATCCGGTCGTCGGATTGAAACGGCACCCGTCCGGTCAGTAATTCGAACAACGTAATTCCCAACGAGTAGACGTCGGTGGCTGGCCCGATATCGTGGCTGCCGCGGCACTGTTCGGGTGACATGTACAGCGGCGTCCCGATCATCACGCCGTCGCCGGTGACTTCCATCGATTCGGATTGGTCGACGTGGCGGGCGATGCCAAAGTCGGACAGTTTGACGCGATAGTTTTGAATGTCGTTGGCGTCATCGCCGAGGTTCGATTCACGCCGCTGTAGCAGCACGTTTTCCGGTTTGATGTCGCGATGCACGATGCCTTGCGTGTGCGCAACGGCAAGGGCACGAGCGATATCGCCGACGATGTTCAGGGCATCGTGTTCATCGATGTCCACACGTTCGCCGGAAATATGCTGGCTGATCCATTTTTTTAGATCGATGCCGTCAATGTATTCCATTGCCAAATAGTGGACCCCGCGGTCCTGGTCGACGTGAATCAATCGGGTAACAAATTCGTTTTGGATGTCCGCCAAGAGACGTGCTTCCTTGCGAAATCGCCGAATCGATTGGGTCGAGTCGCCGCGGGTCATCTTCAGCACTTTGATGGCCACCTGCGATTGATCCAGCAAATCGGTGGCGGCAAATACAGCTCCCATCCCGCCTTGTCCAATCTTTTCCCCAATCAGAAAACGTCCCAACGTATCACCGCAGTTCACGATCGCGGCGGCGGGGGTGAACGAGGATTCGCGGATCGAACCGCCATCTGTATCTGGATTTTGTTCTGCCGTCGCCGCATCGCTTCCCCGCGTTGGTTTGGGGATGTGTGTGATTTGCAGTTGCCGATTCTCTGCTGGCGACTCGCTCGGTTGGGTGTGCGCGTTGTTTTCAAACTCGACCGAGGTCGCAACCGTGCCGTAGCGGTACGATTCGGCCTGGTGAAGCAACGTCAGCAACTGTTCCGCAGCAGGGACCGATTCGTTTTCGAGCGATTCCAGGATGGCGACAGCCTGCGAATGTAAATCAGAAGAGACCTCGCCGGAGGCGTCTTCACGATTGATTGCGTCGCGAAGCAATCGTTTTAGCACACAGCACAGTCCGTCTCGATCGGCATCTCGCGGGTCTTTCGCGGCGTCGATCGGCGGCGCCGCGATGTCATCGATAGCGAGATTCAGATAGTCCAACTGAATTTCCCAGTTCCCCGATGGCCGCTGCAAGGCAATGTTTTCAGCCGTGAAATGGGGATGATACAGACCGATGTGATGGGTTTGCACCACGAGCGACGTGAGTTGGGCCGCAATCGCCAAGGCTTCGTGAAGATGGAGGTCCTCGGACGCCGTTGCCAATCGCAACGGGGCAAGCGACTCGACCACCAAAATCGGAGGCGTTCTTGAAAGTCCGTCTTCGATCACCCGACACACGTACGGTGATTGCAATAGATCGATGAAGCGGACGTTGCTAGTAATGGCCGCAAGGCGGGCGGGATTGATCGCCGGTCCGGTCAACACGAACCGTCGCTGGAGGCATGCGGTAACGGGATCGCGGTGCCGGTAAAGGGCTCCATCGGCACCGTGGGAAATAAAATGGGACGACGGGGATGTCACGAGAGCCATTGCAGTGAAGACCAATCCAAGTTGGGGGTCAGCAGCCAAGTCTTTGCCCTCAATGTAGCCGATCTTGGTTTGCCTCGGACGGGGTGAGGGCGAATCGCGATCGAGCGGTCAGCCGATTTGATAGGAGGTGAGCAGCAACGATCCGCGATGAATCACACAGAAAAGTAGATGATTTCGCACGGGTTAGGGCATTTCATTGGCCTCAGCGAGGATCGTAGTGGGGCTGAATTTCGCTCACTTTGGGGCTCGCGGTAATTCTCTCGAGGCCACGATTGTTCCTAACGCAATCTTCGCATCACTGATCTACGCTTCCCCTCGCTCGCTGCAATCGATGCAGCCAACTTCCTAGTACTTTAATTTGAAACCGATCGAGGACTCTCTGAAATGTCTGAGCGAAACAAGCGGCGTGAACCTGATCGACGGGCCGCTTTCACGTTGGTCGAACTCTTAGTGGTGATTGCAATTATCGGTGTGCTTGTTGGGCTGTTGTTGCCAGCCGTGCAAGCGGCACGGGAGGCAGCGAGGCGAATGCAGTGCAGCAATCATCTCAAGCAACTGACGTTAGCAATGCACAATTACCATGATGCGTTTAATCAGACGCCGATTCACATGCATCGCGGGGCCGATGACTATGATTCACCAGGCGGTGGTTCAGGCAATTTGTCGTGGTATGCGGGGATGTTGCCATACGTCGAGCAGACCGCGATCTATGAGGCGATTCCGTTTGAGAGCACTGGTAGAGGAAACGCGTGGAGTGGGCTGGACAATAACACCAGCAAGCTAGGGGAAGTGGCCCGCGTCCAGGTACCGACCTTCCTTTGCCCCACCGAATCGGTAACCAATTCGGTGGTCGCGACAGGTGGAATCACGGCCAATTTTAGCTACCTTGCCAACGCCGGTCATGGTCGCAACATGCTGATGCCATGGGAGTCGCCGGGAACCGCGATCAAGGTGTCGCCGGGGATCATTTCGATGAACCGCATGAACGAAAAGGGACCTTATAGTGACTATTGGCGGTCGACCACCAATCGCAACTTTGGATTTCGCGATATCTTGGATGGTTTGTCCAATACTGCTGCGATTGCCGAGTCGCTTGTCAATGATGGGAGCGGCAAAATGTTGGACGATCGCCGCAATTTGCATTACACGAATTCGGCACTGGTGGAAGCCTACGATGCCTACATCGACCAAGTCGTCACCGATGGATTGAACGGCTACAAGAATTGGGAACCTTGGAGCATGTACAAGGGGCATTCGTGGTTGTACACCGACGGTTGGCAGCGTCATGTCTATGGACATGTATTTACACCCAACACGATTTCCATTGCCGCCTACAGCAGCGACACGATTCGTTGCCACGAAGGCGACTCGGCAATCACCGCGTCAAGCGACCATCCCGGTGGAGTACAGATGTCGCTGATGGATGGCTCGGTTCGTTTCATTACTGATTCGATCGATATGGAAACATGGTGGGCGTTAGGTACCAAAGCAGGAAAAGAGATTGTCAACAACGACAATTTTTAAGCCGGCGATCGCTCACGGTCCAACAATTCACAAAATGACAATCAAAGAGTGGAACAGAATGAATCAAACCGTATTTACTCGATCCGTCTTGACTGCGTTCGCCATCATTGGTTTGGTCTCGTTGTCGTTGCCCGGCTGCGGATCGGGCGAAAACGCAATCCAGGCGAGATTGAAAGAGGCGGCCTACACTCCAGAGAAATTGGTGGCAGAGCTTGCTGTGCGTCTGAAAACCATGGATGGGGGTGGCGGCCGCCGAGTCAACGAAGCGTCGCGGTCGGGCGGAGAAACCCCAAACGAAGATGGTCGTGGTGGCGGTCCCGGTGCACAAGCGTCGCCAGGGGATGGTCCCGGAGGTAATCCGTTCACGTTGGATGCGATAGCCGCAGACATCAAAAGCAAAATTAATTCGATGCAAGACGCGGCGGGCGAACAAGAGGACGTGATGGCCAAAGTGGTCGCGGAAATTGAGAAATCCGAAATCAAAGATGACTTGAAGCAAAAAGTCATCGCTGCGATTCGCGGGGACTACTAAATCGGGATGCTTGGCGAGCTCGCCAAGCGTCGCACTGGCTGCTGATCTCGACAGAACGGGAGGCTGATTGGTAGTGGCACGCTGATTGCATTAGCGCCCGGCATGAACGCAATCGCTACCCAAATGCAGATGGACCGCGGTCATGTCGTTGCCATCCATGGCGGTGTGGTCGATGTGTGCTTCCCCGATCGCATTCCGGCGATGAATCACGAGTTGCGGTTGGGTGACGATGATACCGTCGTTGCCGAGGTTGCAAGTCAGCTTGATCCGCACACCGTGCGCGCGATTGCGATCACCTCATTGCGCGGGTTGGCACGGGGGGCTCCGGCAAAGAATCTCGGTCGTCCGCTTCAGGTACCCGTGGGCAAGCCGTTACTTGGCCGTGTGCTCGATGTATTTGGCAACCCGCTGGATCAAGGAGATTCGCTCGATGCGGTGCCACGCCGAAGCATCCATCAACCACCACCGACGATCAATCACCGCATTGCCCGATCGGAAGTTTTTGCCACGGGCATCAAGGCGATCGACTTGTTGTCGCCTCTGGAACGCGGCGGAAAAGCAGGGCTGTTTGGTGGCGCGGGGGTGGGCAAGACCGTTTTGATCACCGAACTGATTCACAACATCGTCGGTGGGCATGATGGCATCAGTTTGTCTTGCGGCATCGGAGAGCGATGTCGTGAAGCAGAGGAGCTGTACCGCGAAATGGGGGCTGCCGGGGTTCGTGACAATACCGTCATGGTCTTTGGGCAAATGAACGAGCCGCCGGGGGCTCGGTTCCGAGTCGGTCATGCGGCAATGACGATGGCCGAATCGTTTCGCGACAACGAGAAACAGGATGTGTTGTTGTTGATCGATAACATCTTTCGGTTCGTCCAGGCAGGCATGGAGGTCTCGGGGTTGCTCGGTCAATTGCCTTCACGCGTTGGCTATCAACCCTCGTTAGCCAACGATTTGGCGGAATTAGAAGAGCGGATTTGCACGACCGCCGATGCCGCGATCACGTCGGTGCAAGCGGTTTATGTGCCGGCGGATGATTTTACCGATCCGTCCGCCGTTCATACTTTTGCCCACTTGTCGGCGACGGTGGTGTTGTCTCGAAAACGCGCCAGCGAAGGATTGTACCCCGCCATCGATCCGCTGAAATCGACTTCGGAAATGATGTTGCCCGGTGTCGTCGGCGAACGTCACTACAACACAGCAAGCGAGGTCCGGCAAACGCTGGCTAGCTACGAGGAATTGAAAGACATAATCGCGATGCTGGGGATGGAAGAACTTTCACGCCAAGACCGTTTAACGGTAAACCGGGCGAGGCGATTGGAACGTTTTTTGACGCAGCCGTTCTTCACCACTCAGGCAGCCGAGCTATGCGATCGTATGGAAGCTGGAGAGAAACTCAGCGAAAGCGATGTGCAACAGATTGCGGAATTAGCCAAAGGGGCAATCGATGCCAACCCTTGAGTATCTACGGCACCGGATCGAGACGGCTTCCGATTTGCGATCGGCGGTTGCGACCATGAAAACGCTCGCTGCGGTGAATATTCATCAATACGAACGCGCCGCCGACGCTTTGGGACAATACAGCCGCACGATCGAACTGGGGCTACAAATCATGTTGCGTGGTTCAATCGACGTGCCCGTTTCTGAAGTTCCCACAACGAACCAACGCAATGGCAATATCGGCGTGATCGTGTTCGGCAGCGACCAAGGGATGTGCGGTCAATTCAATGAACAGATTGCCGCCTACGCGGCAGAGCAACATTCCACCTACCGGCGTGGGGTACCGGCCGCAGTATGGATTGTCGGTGGCCGAGTTTATTTCCCGTTGACCGATTCTGGGTGGTCGATCAACCAAACCTTCCGTGTTCCCACATCGGTGCCCGAGGTAGCGGACCGAGTCTGCGAGTTGTTGACGACGATTGAACACTTGCGTGAACGTCGCAATCTGTGCACGCTGCGTATCTATTTCAACATGCGTTCGACCGCCAGTTCGTACCAGCCCAATGAAAAGCAGCTGCTGCCGATCAGTCCAACATGGCTTCGCGATTTGCGTGAACGGAAATGGGAATCACGCTCGTTGCCGAGGTTTGGCGGCGATCGTGATGAAATGACTTCGCTACTGATTCGCCAGTGTTTGTACGTGTCGTTGTATCAAGCGTGTGCGGAATCGTTGGCGAGTGAAAACGCCAGCCGCATCGCGGCGATGCAGGCAGCGGAAAAGAATATCGATGACACGCTCGATGAACTGCAAACCGCGTTCAAAACGCAGCGTCAAACCGCCATTACCGAAGAATTGTTGGACGTCGTAACCGGGTTCGAGGCACTGATGTCCGGCAAATGAACGCTCCGAGGGTGACAAAACCGTGGCTAGCACCACAACGGCCAACCAAATCAGCAGTCACCGAAGGGGGGCGGATAATGCGTCGCCATCATGTGGCGCCTAATCATGTGGCTCCGAAAATGGGCGGAATGCCAAAATCGGGTTGTCTGGCTAGAATAATGTCGTCGCCACTCCGCTGTTCACAAAGCGTCGCCTCATTCGCCAATCGAAATGCCGTTTTGTGAGCTGGGAAATGTGGTAATCGTCCCCCTATTTCTCAGATTGGTGTAATTGACGGATCGCCCCTCCATGCCGGATGACCCTAAAAACAAACCTGCCAAAAACAAAGCTAGCCAAAACAAAGCTAGCCAAAACAAAGCTAGCCAGAACAACGAATTGGTTGACAAGGTGTGCGAAGACAAAGTGACGGATGGGGCGGGGGACGAGCTGGTTGAATTGCTTGGATTCAGCCATGCAGCGACCAAGGTCAAAACGTTCCCGACGTCACCGGGCGTTTATTTGATGAAAGATGATGCGGCGCGGGTGATTTATGTTGGCAAGGCCAAGAATTTGCGAAGTCGCGCGGGCAGCTACTTTTTGAAAGCGGCGGCCGAAGATCAACGGACCGCACCTTGGATCGGCGAGATCGCGGACATCGACTTTGTCGAGTGCGAAACCGAAGTTGACGCGTTGTTGATGGAAGCGCGGTTGGTTAAGGATATCCAACCCAAGCACAACAAGGATCTTAAAGACGACAAGTCGTTTCCGTATTTGATGATCACCACGCGTGACGAGTTTCCTCGCGTCGAGATCACCCGCGAGCCCAAGGAAAAAGGCGTCAAATTGTATGGCCCGTTTCCAAGTGCCGGTGCGCTGCGGGGCGCGATTCAGGTGCTGCAGCGGATCTTTCGTTTTCGCACCTGCACGCTTGACATCAGTGAATCCGAGGAACGTTGGAAGTGGTTTCGTCCCTGTTTGTTGGCCAGCATCAACCAGTGCACCGCGCCGTGTAATTTTCGTATCAGCAAAGAAGAATATCGCCGCGACATCAAACGATTGCAAACGTTTATGGAAGGCGGCAAGAAGCGGTTGCTAAAAGAGATGCACGACGAGATGCAAGCGGCCAGCAAGGCGATGGATTTTGAGCGAGCCGCGGTGCTGAGAGACGAGATTCGGATGCTTGAGAAACTCGAGGATCGCGGTGAACTCGATACGCACGTCCAACCCGAAGTCTTTTATATCGATCCGAAAAAGGGGCTGACGGGACTTCGCAAAGTGCTGGGGTTGGCGGAAACGCCGCGGATTATCGAAGGGGTCGACATCGCTCATCTCGGCGGCGGCGAAACGGTCGCCAGTCTGGTGCAGTTCATTGACGGATTGCCATTCAAACCAGGCTATCGCCGGTTCCGGATCCAAGACGTGGACGGCATCGACGATTTTCGCAGTATCTATGAAGTGGTCTCGCGGCGTTTCCGCAAGCTCTCGGATTCTGGCGAATCGTTTCCCGACATCTTGTTGATTGATGGAGGCAAAGGGCAGCTCAATGCAGCAATGGCGGCGTTTCGTGATCAAGACATCACGCCACCGACAGTGATCTCGTTGGCCAAACGTGACGAAGAGATCTTTCGGCCCGGTGATTCCGAACCGCTGCGGTTAAGCAAGAGTGCGTTTGCACTGCGATTGTTACAGTATGTTCGCGACGAGTCGCATCGATTTGCCCAACATTACCATCATATCCTCCGCAGCAAGTCGACATTCGATCGCTAGCGGTCCCCTCGTCGGCCGATCATAGTTTCAGGCAGGGCCGGTTCCTACCGGCCCTATGCCTTGCCGATTTCACATAAACAACCTACGAGAGATCGCCTTTCTCAGCCACGAGGGTGAACCTGCGTACGTAACTGGCGGTCAGTGTGACTGCGGATGAACGTTAGGTTTCCCAAAACAAAAAAACGCGAATCCCCGCATTTCCTTTGGCAAACCGTGCTGATTTGGGTAACTTTTCGCGGCATCGACGCGGCTTTTGCCTTGTCAAACTGCTGTGCACAGAAACACACTTTTTGACTATAATGGCATTGACGTTCAGATTTAATCTTTCAATTGGAGGAACCTCCCTAAACCGTGCGAGAACAACACCAACTTCGCGATGATTCGCCGGAGCGAAGCATCTTGGCCCGCCTGATCCTGCCCGAGCAAACGGTCGAGGCGGATCCGCTGGAAGAACTTTACGGATTGGCCACGACCGCAGGAACCGAAGTCGTCGATGAGTTGATGCAGCGGTTGACGCGACCGAATCATGGCACGTTTTTGGG
>NZ_JBFHFD010000126.1:0-16707 GCF_041583735.1 Novipirellula sp. | reverse complement strand
GGTCAGTGACAAATCGCTTTACGACCAACTGTATTACATTCAAAACGCGACCGGCGCGGTGCTGGATCCGCTGAGCTGTTTCCTGATTTCTCGTGGTCTAAAAACGCTCGATTTGCGAGTCCGCGAACAATCCGCGACGGCGCTGCAATTGTCGCAGTGGCTCGAATCGCACGGCAGAGTCAAATCGGTCCTCTACCCCGGACTCGCCTCGCATCCTCAACATTCGCTCGCTGCCGAAACACTCGATGGAGGCTTCGGCGCCATGGTGACGTTTGAATTGGACGCGGATAAACAGCAAACCGCCAAGGTTTGCGAATCGACCAAACTGTTTCATTTGGCCGTCAGCCTGGGCGCGGTCGAATCGTTGATCGAGCAGCCCGCGACGATGTCGCACGCCAGCTACGATGCCGCGGATCGCGAGAAGTTTGGCATCACCGATGGACTGATTCGATTGTCCGTGGGACTCGAGTCGTTTGAGGATTTGCGAAACGATTTGGCGCAAGCAATCGGCTAATCAGGATTAACTCTCATTTCCCAGGCTCCTGCCTGGGAACGCACTGCCGCAGAGGCTCCCGCCTCATGCTTTTCACTATTTTCGCAGACAGCAGGCTGCGAAACAGCGTGGACGTTCACCGAGAAGTGGCGTTAAAGCACTGCGTTTTGCGTGAATATCACGTGAATTCTGCGATAGCATGAAACGTTTTTAAGAAATTCTCAGACAGATCACATTCTGTATTGGTCCATTTTAGGGCATCTGCTAATCTTCGCTTGTCGTTGGTGACGACATTATTTTCGCACCTTGGGGACGCCATGAGGGCAAGCCACCCCTGAGGTCATTTGGTTCATTCAGGTGGAAAGGAGTCCAGCATGGATACCAAGCAGGCTGTAAATACTCACATTCGTTGGATGATTCGCCGCGACATGCCGGCGGTCCTGGGCATTGAGAACAAGAGCTTTGAGTTCGCTTGGACCGAAGAAGACTTCATTCGCTGCCTTCGCCAACGCAACTGCATCGGTATGGTCGCCGAAGTGGATGACCAAGTCGTTGGGTTCATGATCTATGAACTTCACAAGAACCGATTGCACGTCCTAAACTTTTCGGTGCATCCCGACGCCCGTCGTCGTGGGGTCGGCCATGCGATGCTAAGCAAATTGCTGGGCAAACTGTCGCACGAACGCCGCAATCGAATCATGCTGGAAGTTCGCGAGACCAATCTCGAAGCCCAATTGTTCTTCAAATCAGTTGGCTTCAAAGCAATCTCGGTGCTTCGTGATTTCTACGAAGACACAATCGAAGACGCCTACTTGATGCAGTACCGCTATCAAGCATCTGTCGAAGAACTCGCGCAGCCACACAATCGCATCACGCGAATGGCCGGCTAACATGCGGGACGGGCTTCCCGCCTGTCATCGGCACCTCATCCACTGCAGCGAAACTCGCGACGAGTTTCGCTGACCGAATGGGGAATAGCCTTCAATCCGGTCGTCGGCAAATAGATGCTGTAATGACAGGCTAGAAGCCTTTCCTACGATGGCACTATCTGGCGTTGGCTTCTTCAACGCGATACATCTCCTTAAACGGCAATTGAATGCCGCCGTCGATGGTGATCGTGCTGCCGGTAATATACTGGCTTGCAGGGTCGCACAAGAAGACGACGCCGCGACCGATCTCTTCGGGTTCCCCCAAGCGGCCGAGCGGCAATTCACTCCCCTTCTGCTCAAGCGTCTGTTCGCTAAAGAACTTGCGTTCCCCCGGAGTATTGGTCCAGCCCGGGTGAATGATATTGCAGCGGATGCCGTACTGAGCCAATTCACACGCGGCGGTCCGCGCCATTTGGTCATTCGCAGCTTTTGCCATGTTGTAGGCCATCGCCCCCGGCATCGCGATGTGCGCGTGGGGGCTGCTGATCACGACAAGGTTGCCTCCGTTACCGGCATCAACAAGCTTCTGGGCACCGCGACGGACCAGATAGAATGCCCCCCACATGCTGATGTCGATCGTCTTGCGAAATTCGTCCAAATCGGACGCCAACATCGTGTGACGATCGCTATATGCGGCATTACTAACCACGATATCCAAACCGCCGAGCAGCTCGGCCGCTTGATCGACAAGCGCCTCGGTTTGCTGTTGGTCGGCTAAATCGGCTGCGACCTTAAACGCGCGGACGCCATGGGCTTCACACGCCGCAACCGCTTCGTCGGCTTCGCCTTCGTGGTTGCGGTAGTTGATCACCACGTCCGCCCCCGCTTTGGCAAGCTGGATCGCAATACCCCGTCCGATTCCGCGTGAAGCGCCGCTGATAACGGCCCGTTTGCCTTTCAAATTGCTCATGTTGTCTCGTGGTTTCAAGAGGAACGCGGATAGTCGCTGATCGCTCCGCGATCTTGGCGTGACGCTGACTTTTTCGATGGGCAAACCACGTATGGAACGCGGTTGATCGAAGAATTTACCCGATTCATGCCGCTTCTGCATTGGGAGCGGTTTGGGGTTAGCCTGAGATTCTTTGCCACAGCAGTCGTCGGCGGTTTCACTCCTCTTCGCCACTGAAAATGTTCTCGTCGGACGATCCCGGACACACGCGAAAATGCTCAATACTTCCAAATAGTTTGCAAAAAAGCGCCCCTAGAGGCAAATAGGTGATTGATTTCCGGCAAAAATGAGAGAAAACTATCACTCATAGTAAAATACGCGGCTTAGGAAGACTTCGTGGTTAGGAGGCCCAAGTGACAACAAAATCACGACGAGACCGGCTCCGCGAGTTGATCCAGACCCGTGGTTTTGCGGCACTCGGAGAACTCGCCGAGACGTTGGAGGTCAGCGAGTCGACTATTCGCCGCGATTTAGAAGAGTTAGAGAAGGCGGGCGATGCACGACGGACACACGGCGGTGTGTTTTGGACGGGCAAGACCGCGACGATGCGAGTGTTTGGCAATCGCCGAGACACGATGTGGCCTGCCAAAAGTGCCATTGGCTTGGTGGCTGCGGAGTTGATCGATGATCACGACACGATTTTGCTCGACGGAGGAAGCACGACTTACGAGTTGGCCAGACATTTAGTCAAACGGCCGCTGCAGGTGGTGACGAACAGTTTGCCGGTGGCTCATCTGCTTTCTTCGAGTGAGTCGATCGATTTGATCATGATCGGTGGTTGTGTTCGCGGACGAACCGCAGTGGCGATTGGCCCGATGGCCGACTCGATGCTTCACACTTTAAACGTGGGAAAGGCATTTTTGTCGGTCGCAGGGATCAATGAACGAGGCTATTTCAACAGCGACATGATGCTGGTGGAAAGCGAAAAAGCGATGATCGCCGCGGCGGACCAATCGATCGTGGTGACCGACAGCAGCAAGTTTGGCAAGGTGAGTCTGAGCCGGTTATGCGGGTTAAACGAAGTGAACGCCGTGGTGACCGATTCAGGAATTGATTCTGAGTGGAAAGAGCGTTTGGAAACGTCGGGGGTCGGACTAGTCTTGGCGAATCCGTCGGGGCGAAATGAACAGGACGCGTCGCGAACCGGGCTGAATGTCGCGGGGCGGAACGACCTGGGCGTTAACGACATGGACACAAAACAACAAAGTTAAAAACACAGCAATGACGCAAACCATCGATCGCAATCGTATTGAACACCTCGTCCGCAGCGCCGTGATGGCGTCGATGGGC
The DNA here is from genome assembly GCF_041583735.1 of Novipirellula sp. Taxonomy (NCBI): domain Bacteria; kingdom Pseudomonadati; phylum Planctomycetota; class Planctomycetia; order Pirellulales; family Pirellulaceae; genus Novipirellula; species Novipirellula sp. The sequence goes on along the minus strand of NZ_JBFHFD010000126.1, from coordinate 13,046 downwards.
GGTGCTGCCACCAGCAAGTCGCCGAATGGCTACGCGGGTGTCTCCGCAAAAACGCCTCCGGGTTGGGTCGATGGCAAACCAAATTTGCGAGTCAGCATTTCGGCCCGCCACGTCCATTTGACCGACGAGCACGTCGAGATCTTATTTGGCGCCGGCAGCGTGCTGGAGCCTGATAAGGATCTGTATCAAGACGGCTTTTACGCCGCCAAGCAAACCGTGATGGTCGTTGGGCCTCGCCGCCGCATGCTGCCCAACGTGCGAGTACTGGGGCCAACGCGTCCGTTTAGTCAAGTCGAGTTGGCGTTAACCGATTCAATCTCGTTGGGCATCAACGCACCGGTTCGTCACAGCGGCAAAATTGACGGCACCCCCGGCTGCGTGTTGGTCGGCCCTGCGGGAACTGTCAAGCTAGACCAAGGCGTCATTCGTGCAGCCCGACACGTTCACATGAACTTTGCCGACGCCGATCATTTTGGCGTCAAGAACGGCGACATGATGCAGCTGAAAATCAAGAGTCCGGATTGCAGCGTCGTATTCGAAGACGTGTTGGTGCGAGCCGATGAAGCGGCGAAGTTAGAAGTGCATATCGACACCGACGAAGGCAACGCGTGCAACCTCGAAGCGGCAACCGAAGTGCTGCTTCGCAAAGACGACTGTGCCTGCAAAAACCACTAAAGCGATTGGCCCGCGGCTAGCGCCGTCGGCTCATGCGTTTAAATTTCCGTTCAAACATAACCTCCTATCCATTCAGTTAGTTCCTCTACTCCTAAGGTAATACTCCTATGGCAAAAGTTAGTGAAGCGCTCGGCATGATCGAGACCAAGGGCTTTATCGCTCTGATGGAAGCATGCGACGCGATGATGAAGGCAGCCAATGTTCAGTTCCTCGGTTGGGACAAAGTCGGCAGCGGTTTGGTCACCGCTTTCGTCACTGGCGACGTTGCTGCGGTAAAAGCAGCCACTGACGCTGGCGCCGCTGCGGCAGGCCGTATCGGTGAAGTCGTCAGCGTGCAGGTGATTCCTCGCCCTCACGATGACTTGGGCAAGGTCCTGAAGCTGTCGTCTCCCGCGAAAAAGTAGTTGATGCTTCTCGCGGACGGGGCCGATGGCCCTGCCAGTCCTCTCCTTAAAAACCAAACTAAAAATAAGAAATACAGAACATGAACGATGCAATCGGTTTGATTGAAACCAAAGGTTTGTTGGCCCTGATCGAAGCAACCGACGCGATGGCGAAGGCTGCGAACGTAGCAATCGTCAAGCGAGTCGACATTGGTGGTGCATATGTGACGACCGTTGTCAGCGGCGACGTCGGCAGCGTCCGTGCAGCCGTTGAAGCGGGTGCGAACGCAGCGGCTCAAGCGGGTGAACTCGTTGGCAGCCACATCATCGCTCGTCCTAGCGAAGGTTTGTCGTCGGCTTTTTTGTCGTAGAGTCGGATTCAAAACCCGAGTTTGAATCCGCATCGACAGGCGGTCTGTCGATGCAGCGAATGGAATCCATGTCTCTTACCCACGAAGAGCCTGCAGTGCTAGTTCTCGTAGCCAATCTTGGTTCGACCAGTTTCAAGTATCGCTTGTACGATATGTCCGACGAGCGTTGTTTAGCGCGCGGTGCGGTCGATCGCATCGGGGATACCGAGAGCAAATGTACCGTTTCGATCGGCGAGTGGTCGGACGAGCGAACGATGTCGGTACCCGATCACGGGGTCGCTGTCGAAGCTTGTTTAGCTCAATTGACCGATCCCGAGCACGGTGTACTGAAGGATGCGTCGGAGGTAGCGGCGATTGGATTCAAGGCGGTTCATGGTGGCCGGATGTCAGGCGTGTTCCGTGTGGACACCGACGTGCTTGATGCAATGGCGGAAATGAATGCGGCGGCGCCGGCGCATAACCCGCCCTACATTGCCGCGATGAAGGCGATGCAGCAACGGTTTGCCGATCTGCCACTGGTGGCGGCGTTCGAGACCGATTTTCACCAAACGATCCCAACGGCTCGTAAGGAATACGCCATTCCTCGCGATTGGGCCAACGAATTCCATATTCGCAAATGGGGATTCCATGGTGCAAGTCACCGCTATATCGCCACGCGAAGTGCGGAGCTACTCGGTCGCGATGACGCTCGTGTGATCTCGTGTCACTTGGGCGGCAGCAGTTCGATTACGGCGATCCGGAATCGGCAAAGTGTGATGACGACGATGGGAATGACGCCGCAAACGGGGTTGCCACAAAACAACCGCGTCGGTGACTTTGATCCTTTCGCGTTGCCATTAATTATTGAGCGAACGGGGATGACGCTCGACGCGGCGCTGGCACATTTGGCAAGCCAAGGAGGCTTGTTGGGGCTGAGTGGACGCAGCGGAGATATCCGCGACGTCGAAGAAGCAGCCGAAGCGGGCGATGCGGGTTCGCAATTGGCACTCGATGTGTATGTCGAAGAGATTCGCCGGCACCTCGGTGGCATGATCGTGGCACTCGGTGGTGCTGATGCGATCGTGTTTACTGCGGGCATCGGTGAAAACGACGATCTGATTCGAGGCCGCGTCTGCGAAGGGCTCGAAGAGCTTGGCATTGTCGTGGATCCGGCTGCCAACAAATCGCTCAAGGGCGAAGCGACGTTTCACGCCGAATCGAGCCGGACGGCGTTGTGGGTGATCCCCACCAACGAAGAGATCATCGTGGCTCGGCAAACTGTATCCGCGTTGCAACAAGCGTAGGCAAATAGGAACTCCACCCAAACATGTTTATCGCAAAAGTAACCGGATCGATCGTCAGCACTCAGAAAGTGAGTTCGATGACGGGTCACAAATTGCTGGTCGTCGAGCCTTACCGGCTCGAAGGCGAGAAACGCGATCGGCTGGTCACAACCGGGCGAACGTTCATTTCCGTCGACACGATCGGCGCGGGCGAAGGCGATTTTGTGTTGGTGGTGCAAGGCAGCAGTGCACGATTGACACCCGAAACAAAACCGCTGCCGATCGATGCCTGCATCATCGGCATCGTCGACACGGTTCACATTGACAAACGAAGCGTTTACGACCGAGACAAGTAATCGCTGCCGAGCGATTTCACTTTCCCTCATTCCGACGCATAAAACGCAGACATAACGAGAAACCTAAACTATGCATTTCGACGAAAACCTGATTCGCAGTGTGGTCGCTCAAGTATTGGCCGAAGTCGGACCGATGCCGGCCGCTTCCAATGGCAAACCCGCCGGTGGCCAGCACGGTATTTTTTATGATGCCGCATCGGCAGTGACCGCGGCTCGCCGAGCGTTCGAACAACTGCGTGAGCGCTCGCTCGCAGATCGAAAACAGATCATCGATATCATTCGTCGTATCTCCATCGAGCAATGCGAAGAGCTCGGTTTGATGGAGATGGAAGAGACCAAGGTCGGACGTCCCGAGCATAAAATCGAAAAGCTGCGTACGCTCGGTGAGTTGTCGCCGGGTGTTGAGTTCTTGGAAACCAAGTGCTTCAGCGGCGACCACGGTTTGGCGATCATCGAACGAGCACCGTTCGGTGTGATCGGCGCGATCACTCCCGTGACTCACAGCTTGCCGACGATCACCGGAAATGCCGTCAGCATGATCGCTGGCGGCAATACCGTCGTCGTTAATCCGCATCCATCGGGCAAACGGGTTGCTGCCGAAGGGGTTCGCCGCTTCAACGAAGCAATCGCTGCTGAGATGGGGATCGACAATATTATCTGTGTGATCGCTGAACCGACGCTCGAAAGTGCCAACGAATTGTTTGCTCACCGCGACGTCGCACTGATTTGCGTCACCGGCGGACCGGCGGTCGGACGTGCGGCACTGAACAGCGGCAAACGAGCGATTGTCGCAGGTCCGGGTAATCCGCCCGTGGTGGTCGATGAGACCGCTGATTTTGACAACGCCGCTCGCTGTATCATCCAAGGTGCCTCGTACGACAACAACTTGTTGTGCATCGCCGAAAAAGAAGTGTTCGTGGTCGATAGCGTCTTTGACAAGATGATGGACGCAATGCGACGAGCCGGTGCAGTCCAGCTGAATAGCGAGCAAATTGCACGATTGACCAGCAAAGCGATTGTCAAAGTCGGCGACGACAAGCATGACGCGGCGTGCAAAGATTTCATCGGTCGCGACGCCAGTGTCCTGGCCGAAGCGGCGGGTGTTTCGGTTCCAAGTGGCACCGAACTGGTCTTTGGTGAAACCGACGAACACCACCCGTTTGTCAGTGTCGAGCAAATGATGCCGTTCCTGCCATTCGTGCGTGCTCGTGATGTCGATCACGCCATCGCCATGGCGAAGAAATACGAACACGGTTTCCGGCACACCGCCATGATTCACTCACGTAATGTTCACAACATGACCAAGATGGGCCGCGAGATGGACACGACGTTGTACGTCAAAAACGGCCCCTCCATGGCGTCGCTTGGACTCGGTGGCGAAGGCTACCTGTCGTTCTCGATCGCCGGCCCGACCGGCGAAGGGGTTACGACACCTGCGACGTTCACACGCGAGCGTCGCTGCAGCATGATCGACGAGCTACGAGTCGTTTAGTGAGATAGGCTTCCAGCCTGAATGTGGGATAGGCTTCCAGCCTGTCATCAAACGCAACCCAGGCTTCCAGCCTGTCACAAAACATAAACATTCCCCTCTAACACTTCACCCCCAATGCAACCAGCCACCGTCATCGGATCGACTCGCGCGACCGTGAAGCACGCCAGCTTGGCGGGCCAGCGGCTTGTGATCGTCCAGCCCACGGGCGTAGACGATGCACCCGACGGCGCACCACTGATTGCACTGGACAATTTAGGTTGTCGCAAAGGGGACCAAGTGATGTTAACGAGTGACGGATCGTATGCTCGCGAAATCACGAAACACGAAAATACCCCAGCACGCTGGAGCGTGATTGGATTGATTGACGAACGGAGACCCGCATGACCCACGCATCGATCGATCCGGTATGGATAGCCAAGATCGTTCGTGAAGTCATCGAGCGAGTCAAACAGCACCAAATGGAAAGTGGCGAGCAATCCGCCTCGCCGCTTTCCGGTGTCATCTCGGTTGCGACTGTCAAAGAAGCAGCCGGGGGCGGCAAGAACGAATTACGAGTCACCACGAAAGCGATCGTCACTCCGGCGGCACGCGACGAAGCGAAACGGCTTGGGATCACGATCACTCGCAGTGCAAAAAACGAAACAAAGCTAAGCGAAAAAATAAACCAGCCACCGTCCGAAATGGCGGTCACCGACAACGAGAACCCCGAGCGTGCCGCGGCGATTTCGCAGCAGTTGGCGCGACGAGGGATTCGGGCTTCGGCGACGGTCGAGGTCGTGTTAAGCGACTCACCGAGCAAAGAGGTTTACCGAATTTGCAGTGCCGGACGTCGGGCAGCAATGATCAGTTCGATTGCCACCGTCGAACGGATTGAAAAGGAATTGGCACCGCAAGTTTGGGTGCTGGATATGAACGCATTGAATTTTGTTGCGGCGGTCAACGTCGCAGCCCGAATTTTGAAATAGTGAAACAAACAACCAAAACCTCATGAAAATCGCTCGCACGATCGGCACCGTCACTCTTTCTCGCTCGCATCCCGCGATGCAGGGAGCAAAGTTGCGCTGCGTCGAATTGGTCGAGTCGATGGATCAATTCGGCGACCAACCGATCGGTGGTGACACCGTGATCGCGTGGGATTTATGCGGGACAGGGATTGGTGATTGGGTGGCGTTGGCCGAAGGCCCTGAAGCGGCTCAGCCGTTTTCGGATGTCAAACCCCTCGATGCCTCGATTGTCGCGTTGTTGGACGAAGTCGACCTTTAATTAACACACATATACACAGACCCTCTTGCTCAGTGAACCGCGTCACAGCGGACCATCGTAACGATAAAGGAAAGCAGCTATGCAGAATCTTCATAAAATCAAACAAGACATGTGCGACATCGGCAAGCGGATTTACAACCGCCAATTCGCTGCCGCCAATGACGGAAACATCACCGTCCGCGTCAGCGATAACGAAGTCCTCTGCACCCCGACACTGCACTGCAAAGGCTTTCTTGTCCCTGATGACATTTCGCTTGTTGACATGACGGGCAAGCAATTGTCGGGTCGTAAAAAGCGAAGTAGCGAAGCCCTGTTGCACTTGGAAATCTATCGCCAACGCGAAGACATCCGCAGCGTCGTTCACTGCCATCCACCACACGCAACCGCATTTGCGATCGCTCGCGAGCCGATTCCACAGTGCATTTTGCCCGAGGTCGAAGTGTTCCTCGGTGACGTGCCGATCACCAAGTACGAAACCCCCGGCGGGCAAGCGTTTGCCGACACGATCATTCCGTTTGTCAAGAAAACCAATGTGATGATTTTGGCGAATCACGGTACGGTTAGCTACGGCGAAACGGTCGAGCAAGCGTATTGGTGGACCGAGATTCTTGACTCGTATTGCCGCATGTTGATGTTGGCGAAACAGCTTGGCAACGTTTCTTACTTGAGCCAAGAAAAGTCCAAGGAACTGCTCGATCTGAAGGACAAGTGGGGCTACAAGGATCCTCGTAACACCAGCGAGTACGAGAATTGTGACATTTGTGCCAACGACATCTTCCGTGATTCGTGGGCCGAAGCGGGCGTCGCACAACGTGCGTTCAACCCACCGCCATCCGCAGTCGCATCGGCAGCCAAGGCTGCAGTGGCTAGTTCGCCAGCGAGCGGCATTGACGAAGAGAAACTCGTCAAGCTGATCACCGACGAAGTGATCCGCCAAATGAAGGCCTAGTTCTATGTGGGACAGGCTTCCAGGCGTATCAACGGTTCACTCAATACAAACTTGCAACGTATAAAATTCTGACAACATGAAAATTTCGATCATTGGTGCCGGTGGACTCGTCGGGTCCTGTGCCGCGTACGCGATCCAGTGCGGCGGAATCGCTCGCGAAATCGCATTGCTTGACGTCAACCAAGAAATGGCCGTTGGCCAGGCTCTCGACCTGCAGCACGGCAGCCCCAGTGTTGCCGATCAACGTATCGTCGGTGGCGGTTACGAACACATTGCCGACAGCGATGTGATCTGTATCACCGCCGGACTTCGCCGCAAGCCCGATGAGTCGCGGCTCGATCTGATCAACCGCAACACCGACCTGTTCGTTCAGATTGTTCGCGATGTAAAGGCAGCCGGCCCCAAGTCATCCGCAATCGTGTTGGTCGTCAGCAACCCGGTCGATGTGTTGACCTATGTTGCCGCACAAATGCTTGACTTGCCCGCAGACCAAGTCATCGGCTTGGGAACCCAGCTCGATACAATTCGTTTCTGCTCGCTGATTGCGGCGCAGCTAAACGCACCACCGACGCAAACCAAGGCATTGATCTTGGGCGAACATGGCGATTCGATGGTGCCGATTTGGAGCAGTGCGACGGTGGGCGGTTTGCCGCTGGATAAATTCCCAGGCTGGAACGCCACCATGGCCAATGATCTGTTCACACGAACGCGTGGCAGTGGTGCTGAAGTGATCAAGCGAAAAGGCGGCGCCGGCTTCGCGGTTGGGATCGCCATTCGCGACGTGTTTGATGCGATCGCACTGGATCGTCGCTGCATTTTGCCAGTCAGTTCGGTCCAACGAGGTTGCTACGGAATCCGTGATGTAGCGCTTTCGGTGCCGACCGTGGTCGGTCGCACCGGGGTAATCAATCAGCTGGAAATCGATTTATGGCCGAAAGAAGTCCAAGGAATCCGGGCTAGTGGCGGTGCATTGAAGAAAACCCTCGATATCGTTTTACCACGTATCGCTTAACCTAGGCCGAGTAGGTAGTCTGAGACAGGTACACAAACGTCTTCCGAGGCAGCAATGCCTCGCGAGGGGGTTGACAGGTAGCCGAGGATCGTACTTAACGGCTGCGTGAACTTGTCTCCTGTCACTCCTTCCCGTGGCATTGCTGCAGAGTCGTCTGACTTAGTTGACGTATTCTTCTTCTTCCTCGCCGGTCGGCCGCGAGATTTCGCCGGTGTCTTCGAGATGGCGAACGATGTCGACGATCTTTTGTTGAACCGCTTCGACCTCGCTGATCCGGACGCTGCCAAGATACTCCATTTCTTCGCGAAGGTTCTCGGCCGCTCGCGTGCTCATGTTCTTCATCACCTTGTTCTGAAGCACTTGGCTCGCCCCTTTTAGCGACATCGCCCACTGAGACGTTTCGACGTTCTTCAGGAGTGCTTGGATATCGCGATCGCCCAGTTTCGAGATGTCTTCAAAGACAAACATCAAGCGGCGAATTTCGTCGGACAATTCGGGATCGTCACGTCCGAGTGATTCCATGATATTTCGTTCGACGCTGCGTTCGGCAACGTTCAGGATCTCCGCCACGCTAGCCACACCGCCGGTGTTGCTGTGCGATTGGTTGACCATGCTGCTGAGCCGCATCTCGAGACCAAATTCAAGCTCGGCAACCGCATCCGGGCTGGTGCGTCCCATCGTGGCGATCCGGCGAATCACCTCAAGCTGTTTTTCGGGATCGAGTCCCGACATCACTTCGGACGCATAGTTCGACGGGACGTGGCTAAGCAACAACGCGATCGTTTGCGGATGTTCGTCGCCAATGAACTGCAGCAGCGTTTGGGCATCAACTTTCTTGATAAAGCCAAACGGCATCGATTCGATCGTCTGTTGCAGATTGCCCAGCAATTCACCGGCGTCGCGGCCGAGCGCCTCTTTGATCAGTTCCTTGGCACGCTCGAGTCCCCCGGGACTGGCGTAAATCGAGCTCGCTTTGCTGGTCAGAAACTCGGCGATCACGACCTCTTGCTCGTCGCCTCCAAACGAATCGGTTTGGGCGATCATGATGCTGATCGCTTCGATCGCCCGCGGCGGCAATTGGGATAGCACCCGCGCAGCCGTCTTGGTCGGCATCGAGCTTAGCAGCACGGCGGCCTTCTTGAGCCCTTCCTCGTTGAACATCGCCGAGGTCGAGGACATCGATTTATTTTTCGTCTTGGTTTCAGTCATCGCAGAAAGTCTTCCTTTATCGAAAGCTTATCGGCGAATCTGCCGAGTCACTGGCGTTGACACTCCAGTTTGCTTGTTGTGCTGGATTTAGCGGACGTGCGACCTTTTCAGACAAGCGAGCGGTTTTCCGGATCGTGTTCGCGACGCTTCAACCACATGCGAATCGCAGAGCCCCAATCGAGAGCGACGAAAGAGCGAAGTGCATGATGAAGGGAGCACGCGGCGAAACGATGCCACGCCCGTCACTAAGTGTCCACCTCGATCCAAAGTGGCAATGACAGGGCAAAGCATGCGTATTTGCGGTCGTATTCGCGTCACGGAGGCGTTTATCGACCACTTGCGTACTCTTGCCAGGCGCCCCCTCGATCATCGAGCTTCGGATGAACCCCTGTTTGGGATTTATTGGGTTCGATTAGCAGCAAATTGGTGGAATTTCTATATTCATAAACTTTCGCAGAAATAGAATTCAGCAACGAAACCTTGAGGCACTTTTCTTGTTTCACAAAGCGTCCAATGGTGGTTTCCATCCCTCTCATTTCCTTCCCCTAAGCGGTACATGAATCACTTGAAAGTTACCCTGCTCGTTGCTGCTGTTTTCGGTGTCGTCCCTGTTGTTGGGTGTGGCGGACGCGAGCCAGCGACCGTGATCGAGCAACCGGTTAAATCCGATGCCGACTTGGCTAAAGAAGCCGAGTTGTATGAGCGCCAAATGCGCGGTGAAGGCTGATCTCCCATCGGTGGTCGAGCGATCTGTGAGTGGAGGATCGCACGGTCACGTCTAAAGACGCAGTTCAAAAACAGTGAGTTTTGGTTCGTTTGTGACCGAAGTCGCTTGCGGTATGCGCTGTCAGTCCATTTGAAATTTTCTCTTTTGTTTCAATGTTTTATCAAATTGGATTTTGCACATGAAGAATTTTGCACGTACTCGATCTGGCTTTACGTTGGTCGAATTACTCGTCGTGATCGCCATCATCGGAGTGCTGGTTGGGCTGCTGTTGCCTGCGGTTCAAGCGGCACGCGAAGCGGCTCGGCGAATGAGTTGTAGCAACAACTTTAAACAGATCGGCTTGGCGATCCACAACTATCACTCGGCATACAATCAGCTTCCGTTGCACATGGGAGGCACCCGCGAATTGGTGGCGTCTCCGAACAGCAACAACAGTAATCGCCTGTTCTTGAGCGCCTTGGTTGGCTTATTGCCATTCAACGAACAACAAGCGTTATGGGAACAGATTAGCAATCCCAATGGAATTTATCCGGCAATGGGACCTACCCCTTGGACGTCGCACCCCGCTTGGATCACCGACGTTGCAGCGTTTCGTTGCCCAAGCGATCCTGGGGTTGGCGCCCCGGCACTTGGACGGACCAACTACGCTGTCAGCTTGGGGGACACGATCAACTATGTGAATACCGGTGGCAAAAGCCACAAGGGCTTCTATCGCCCAGGCACCAACGGTACCCAGGACATGACCGAAAACACTCAGACCGACGACAGCGCCACTGCGAACACGGCGCGAACTACCAATCGTGGTTTCTTTTGGTCACGTCATAAGACCGCGTTCCGCGATGTACTTGATGGACTTGCCAATACCATTGCGATGGGCGAAATGGCGACCAGTTTGGGAGCGAACGAAATCATCGCCGACAATCGTAACAGTGCACCATTCGCGACGCTGCTACTCGATCCAGGGCTTTGTTACACCTACGTCAATCCAGCTCGTCCTCAATTCTTCACCTCGAACGTGTCCTCTGGAAACCAATCGCGTGGTTATCGTTGGGCCGATGGCCGTGTGTTTTACACTGCGGTGCAAACCATCCTGCCTCCAAACGCCCCTAGCTGTTTTGCAGAAACCGGCGACAGCGGCACCGGAGTCTCGTCGATGGGAAGCCGTCACCAAGGGGGCGTCCATGTCTTGATGGGTGACGGGGCGGTCAAGTTTATCACCGACAGCATCGAAGCAGGCAACAAGAATGCGGCCCCTGCGGGCGCCGGCCAAATGAGCACCTACGGTTTGTGGGGCGCCCTCGGAACACGCGCTTCTAAAGAAGTTCAATCGCTCGAATAATGCGGCGACCATAACCATCATCTTGAAAGCCGGACTCTTCGCGAGTTCGGCTTTTTTCGTTGGCGAGGACCGCAGGACCTAAAAGAGCCCCCCCCCTCTACCCAGGGGCTTTGGTCGGTTTCTACGTCTGAGGTGAAGACATTTTTTAGCCTGCGGTTCCCGATTTGCGGCAATCCGCCCCGTTTGCTACTTTCGGCGGAAGTTTGTGTAAGGGGGCAGTCATAGAGAATGTCGCCTTTTGGTTTTCCGCAATTTGCCGACCGCGTCCGAAAAACTCGTTGGATCAAATCGGGAAAATGATAGATTTCCAGTGGCACATCGGATGCTTGTAATGAAATCGAAATCGAATTCATCCCAACGCAGCAGCGCCATTCTTTTCAGATTCGAAATCTTTTGACGTCGAGATTCCCATGTTTAAAACACTCTTCATTGCCGGTGTGCTCTTCACCATGGTCCCCCTCGTCGGTTGTGGCGGTAGTGGTTCGGGGGACGAACCGTCGGTAAAATCGGACGCCGACTTTCAGCGGGAAGTCGAAGCGTACGAGAAGGCAATGGCTTCAGATCCCTGAACGCTAGGAACCAGCCAAGACAGTCTCGGTCATGCCTTTGCAGATGGAACGGCGTGCAGTTATTATCTGGGCGGTTGCTATGGTGCGTTCGGCGATGGTGTGGTTAAGTTTATCGCCAACACATTCGACACTGACAATTGGAACGCTCCGGCCCCGCTTAACGTCCTCGACGAAAACGAGTTGCCGATTCCTAGCCCGCATGACGTTGTGGGGCGGTTTGGAAACACGGGCGGTTTGGGAACACGGGCCAGTGAACAAAGGACTGACGCCGATCATTGATTCTGGGCAGGCACTAAGCAGGTGGCTTTTGTAGTGGACTCGCGAGATTGGAATAGGAATCGCATTTGGACTTAGAGACCGCGTTACCGAGGCTTAGCGAGCAACTATCGGCAGCGGCAAGCGAGCCAGATCGATTCACACGTTTGCGGGTTGGTATGCCTCGTTTGTATCGGCATCTGCGGCGAGTGGGCGACGAGCGATCGGTGCTAAAGCGGTGGGGGCGATCGGTAAACACCGACGAGTTGGCAAACCAAGACATCGTGGCTGCTGAAATCCTCTCGCTACTCGGCGAGATCACCGGCGTGCCGATGCGCCCGCCCGGGTTCCACGCGGGGATCCAGCACACCTACGGATATTTGCTTAGCCGAATCGAGACGCCCTACGGATTCAAACGAGACCGTTGGATCCAATCAACGATCGAAGACGGATTCGGTTTGCCGCGTCAATCATTACAGCCGCTGCCACGTCGAGGAACGTTGCTCGGCAATTTAACCGTCTTTCTGTCACAGTTGTCATTGCGAGATCAGCCGCCCGTGAAAATCGTCGGCAGCATGGCCAATCTCAACCTGGACGAAATCGCTCACATCAACGGGCATCGTATCGTAGAGTCCTTTCAGCTCGGCGGTGATCCCAAGAAGCGACAAAGTAATTTCAAGCAGCAACCTCGCAACGTGCAATTGCGGACCGATCTATTTCCCTTTCCGCGATCAACCAGCGACGAGCGAAATCGAGGTTTATTGGTTTATTCAATTTGCGAGGGAACCAAGCCTGCAAAATTGATCACGACATTTCCGGTCGGGCAAACAACGATGGACGAATGGATGGATCTGTCAAAAATGGGCAAACGCCAGCCAATTCGACTTCGTTTTAATGCGTACTTGAATGGCTTTCCCACCGGCGGAATTTGCGGCGAGCGTCGTCTGCATGAACTCGATGCGAATCCGCTAAGCTAGGAGGAGCATCCGTTGCGAATTTTTCAGATTCCGGCGCCATCGGTGGCCGTGTTTTGTGCCCGTCTTGTTCGCCCCCGTCTTGTTCGCACCGATGCTTAAGAACCAGCTTGGTGGGACGCCAGCGAAAATTCCCCAACGATACGAGAGCCCAATCCATGTCCGAACCGTTGAGTGAAACGGCCAACGAAAACAACGCCGCCACGTCCG
>NZ_JBFHFD010000125.1:0-16832 GCF_041583735.1 Novipirellula sp. | reverse complement strand
GGCTACGAAATCTTCTTTCTCTTTGTAAGTCCATGGTTCCATGAAGATCACTTGCCAACGCGAATCGCTCACCGCTGCTTTTGCTCTTGCCGCCAGCATTGCTCCGACCCGTTCGCCCAAAGAGATTCTTCAGAATGTGAAGGTGACCGCATCGGGTTCACGGATCACTCTGACCGCGACGGACCTGGACGTCGGAATTCGCTTGGATGTCGAAGAAGGCGTCGAAGTGGAAACCGAGGGCACCGCGTTGCTGCCGGTCCAGCGAACGATGGCGATTCTGCGAGAAAGCAATGATGAAACGCTGACGATCGAAACCGACGAATCTGGTATTCGCATCACCGGAAGCCGCAGTAAATTCCGTCTTCCCGGCAGCAATCCTGACGAATTCCCCAGCGTCGCGGAGTTCAATGAGGATAAATACCACGTGCTGCCCACCCGTTTGTTCCGCGAAATGGTTCGCCGAACGGTATTCGCCACGGACGCCGAAAGCAGCCGTTACGCTCTCGGCGGGGTGCTGCTTGAAATGGAAGGCACCTCGGTGATCGCCGTGGGTACCGATGGTCGCCGCTTGGCCAAGATGGAAGGGACTGGTGAACCCCAGGGTGGCCATCAAACGACCGGAACCAGCACGATCGTCCCAACCCGAGCGATCCAGTTGATGGAACGTGCCGTCAGCGACAAGGACGACACCGTCGACGTCGCAGCCCGTGCAAACGATTTGTTGATCCGCACCCCGCGAGCGGTTATCTATTCACGACTGGTCGAAGGCCGTTACCCAAATTGGCGACAAGTGTTTCCAAAACGAGAATCTGCCGAACAGATCGACATGGCAGTCGGCCCCTTGTTCGCCGCCCTTCGCCAAGCCGCGATTGTGACCGATCACGAAAGCCGAGGGATCGATTTTACCTTCGGCGATGGCACGCTGAAACTCGAAGCCAGCACAGCCGACATCGGGGAATCCCAGATCGAATTGCCGATTCCTTATGATGCCGAAACGATCACGTTGACGATGGACCATCGTTACGTCGCTGACTTCTGCAAGGTGTTGGATAACGAAACGAATTTCGTGATGGAAATCGAATCGTCATCCAAACCTGCACTGCTAACCACCGATGATGGTTTCAGTTATGTAATCATGCCAATGGCCCGCGACCGCTAACGATTAGAGCATCTGCATAAATACTGCAGAATTCAAGCCGTAGCTACGTTCGCCAGAACGTGGTCCACCGTCTGGCGACGGTAGCTACAACAAAGAGCTTTATCGGGGCGGAGCGACGTCGTGCAACGATGCACCTTTCTCGGGACTGATCACCAGGATGGCAAATCGGGTCGCACCTTTGGCATCATCCGCACTGACGCTGGCGTAATCAAACCGGCCGCGTGAATCGGTGTAACCGTCCTTGTAAAAACGGACATCACCATCAGGATACTTTGCATAGACCTTTACATACGCGGTATCGATAGGATGGTGAGATTTGGTGTCACTGGCTTGCAATTGCCCATAGCTTTCGGACACATAGGTCGTCATCTCGCCACCGAAATAGAGAGCCGTGTTTCGCGACGCTCCCGCGACCACTTCGACCAACAACGTTTGTCGTCGTCGGTTTTCGTCTAGGTCGTAACGGGCCACTCCACTGGCTTGATCAAAATCGAGCGTTTCACTTCGCATCGGTTTGACCATCGCCATTCGTTGCAGATCCTCACGAACAAACGGGGCCTTGCTAAACAGCAACTCCAGATCGACACCGTACAGATTGAGCGTCGCCGATTTGGTTTGGCGATGATCGATCCGCAACGAGTCGCCTTCGACACGCACCATCACTTCGGGTTGCTGTTTGGCAGCGGATTCCTGCTGTCGCTCTCGATCGAGTACCGCTAGATCGCCGCTGCCCTGCTCAATCGCTTTGGGGTCATCGCTGGTGGGATCTTTGGAAACCAGTTGCTCGCTGATCAGCAGATCACGACGCTGTCGCAGCTGGTTCGCGAGTTCGCTAAAGCGGGATTGCCAACGTGGTACCGATTCCTTGCTGCGGTGGTTGGCGATCTGTTCGGCCCGATCATATTGGCCCTGATGCATGGCTAAATAGGCGTCCATGTAATCATATTGCAACCGAGTTGCGATCGAATCGCGTTTGATTTTGGCAAACGTCTCGATCGCTTCTTCGATTCTGTTTTGGATCAACAGATAGTAGGTCAAGGCAAGCCGTTCGTTTTGCGGGATCTCGTTTTGGAACCCGAGCACGCGGACGAAGTCACGGTATTGATCGAGGAACGTCGAATTCAGAATCTCGTTCTCTGCTCCCAGCCGATGAATACGAGCCCGCACGAGCGGAGCGTACTCAAGCATTTCCAGAATCCTTCGCTCGATTGCATCGACGCGTAACAGCGGGCTGTCCAGTTCCGGTCCAACGCGTTCGACCAAACCCTCTGAAAGCGACAAGTAAGTGCGAATCGCAGGTTCGTCACGGTACTTTAACGAATAAGCCCAAAGTTCCGATTCGGGAAGATTGGCACTTTGTAGCACCTTGATGACCGCCTGATAAATGTCTTGCTGCTGCATCCGATGAGCGACCAACATCCAGTCGATATCGCGAAGATTCGCAGTCGCCAAGAAATCAGTGATCTCGGCTGCGGAACCACTGCGAGCGACTTTGTCCCAAGTCACGGTGGTCAGTTCCGTCGGCTGATCGACGACGTTGAACAAGCGAGTTCGAGCTCGGGCTAGCAGTTCGCCATCGCTTGCGACCGTCGCAGGATAGTGGGGAAATTCGCCGGCTGCAGGAAAGTAAAACTGGTACTCAATCGCTTGGACCGCAAACGGAGCGAGCGTGAGCGTCTTGCTGTCGGTCACTTGGCTTCCGCTCAGCGGCAAACTGCCCTCGGGAATTTGCCAGAACACATCGACGATTTGTTGATCGCCGGTGGGATTGGAAATCACGGTTTGGCCTTTGTACGCCACGCCCGTCAAAAACTCTTTAGGTTCTTCGGATCGGCGGTTCTGGGTCGGCGGCAGAGCGTTGGCCGAAGTGAACCTTTGTCCCACCAAAATGCTGCTGCTATTGTCGTCGTTGATCTTCAGCGTACGCAATCGCTTCATCACCACGGCAACCGGATGTTCCGGAGCGTAAGGTTGACCTTCTTCGCTTGGCAAACTGATATCGCCCGCCTTCAGCGGCAGCCCACACATCGCTAGCGCCACCAAAGCGGCGTGCCGGTTATTGACCGGATACAACAAGTGCGAGGACACCGAGGGATTGCTACTGTCCGATAGAGCCAAGTCGGCCCAAAACGGATCAACGTCAATCAGACTATCAGGGAACGGTTCGTCGACGATGCGAACTTGGTCCCACTGGCTCTCGGCCCACTGTTTTGTCGAGTCGAGGTCACGAAAGAAAGCGAACTCGGCGGCACCCGAGCGACGCGAGAATCGACTCAACGCACGAACAGAGTCTTCGCCCAGCTCACTCAGTTTCTCAAGAGATTTAGTATCTTTGAGGTCCAACGATCGTTTCTTTCGAGCAGGACGACCGCCGGATTTGTCACCGCCAGGCATCGCTCCGACACCGAACCCAAAGCCACCGCCTCCCATTCCACCGCCAGCACCTCCCATTCCACTGCCGCCGAATTCTTCGGTCTCATCGATAGCTCCGAACAACATGTCGCTGGCAACATCATCAAACATGACGTTGGCTTTTAACGCACTCTCGATATTGATGCGGACCTGTTGATAATCGGTATCCTGCAGATCGACCCACTCCTTCAATTCACGTTGGACTTGTTCGCGAACCTCCGGCATCCGAATTGCCAATAACGCTCGTTCGGCGTAGTTCAGCTGGTTGTACTGCCACAGCTTGGTGTACGGTTTCAGATCATCCTCGAGTAGCCAGTGATCGACAAACTGTTTCTCTTTTTTGTTTTCGAGATAAGGTTTGATGACCTCGCTAAAGAATGCGGGATCATGGGCCCACAAGAATAGGTGCAGCTCGTGACTGGCCAGTCGTGAGTAGGCTTCCAGCTTTGCAGCTTTATCAAGCTGATCCCAAGCCGCCAGCTCGTCGAACTCATCAAACCGGGGGTCATGAATTAAAGTGCGGTACAGTTTCAACAACGCACCGACACTTCCATAGACTTGCAATTGAGCCGAACCGAGCTGCTGAAAGTCGAGTGGTTTCTCTTTGGAAGCGATCGTCACGGCTCGCTCGAAGGAGACCGCTTTCTCAGCCTCGATGGCCTTGGCAAGTCGCAAGTCGATCGTTTCGATATCGTCCAGCGGGGCGGTCACGGTTCGCTGGATCACTGTTGATGGATCGCTGACGACGATTTGCAGCAGCGGCAGCCCGTCGATCACTTTGGTGGGTACGGTGACCAGCCCGTTAGCGTCCGGCCGCAAATTGGTGATCGTGACACCACAATCGGCCAAAAAGTCGTAGTCGGACGTAGGGGTCTCGGAGTCCTCACCGCGGCGATCCGCCTCGGCTTTCATCCGCGACATATCACTTTGCGGGGCACTCGCCCTCGGTTGATCGCCTGCCGTCGCCGTTTGGCTGGCGTTGCTGGTTTCTTCGGTCTCCCACGGATTTAGAATCACACTGGGCTGTGGCAACATCACGCCGGGATACTTTGCCGCGTAACGCCGACGCAGCACGTATTGGTACTCATCTCCCAATCGCAGATCGCTGATGTAACCACATCGGGGAAGTGATACGCTTCGTCCCCGCAGTGTGGGTGACGGCAAGTGCAGCGGATTTGCTGGACTTTCAACGTCAAAATAACGAGTCGCAATCACGTGCACGCGAGCCAAGTCGGTTTGTCCCGACAACTGGATTCGCAGGCCTTCCTCGTCACGTACAATCGACGCAACGCCGAGGGGGACGACGGGAGAGACTTCGCGATGTCGAACGATTCCGACAGCGACATCGTCGATCACAGGCCCATCAACGACCGCGATCGCGGTTTGTGCCGCGGTATCACGGTCAATCAAACGATAATCGCCAGCATCCAGCTTTTTGATGCGAAGCAAACCCTGGTCAATCACCAATTCGCTACTCAAATCGGTGTCGTTGGCACCCGCACGAAGCCGGATCAATCGATAACGATCCGAGACCGGATCAGGAGTAACAACCACAGGCAATTCGATGCCGATGTCGGTCGTGGTGTGAACGGTGTTAGGCCAAAAAACTTCGTCAAGCTTCAAGTCACGAGTATGACGGGGTCCAGATCCGGCCGCGAAACTAATTTGCTTGACGTACGGTAGCGATGACAAACGCACCCGGCCTTGCTCATCGGTTTGTAACGTTTGATTGATCTGAGATCCTTTTACACGGGTCGACAGCGAGATCGAGACGGTTGCACCCGCAATCGCTTCGCCAGATCGGCCGCGAACTTCGATCACGTACTCATCACCGTCACGTGTCAAAAAGGCATCATGAGTCGAATTGGTTTGCCGGATGGTGGCGATTTGCCACTGTTGGCGGGTACGAAGCGTATGCCGTTGATTCGTCGACAAAGAGCGGATTTTGCCACTCAACGTTGCTTGGACATGCTGTAATCGAGCAGGCACTCGAAACGGAACCACCAAATCGCCCTGCGAATTTAACTTGATGTCGTCGATCGTTTTCGTTGTCGCGATCCCATCCAGATCGATTGCTTCAATGAGGACACTGACATCGGTCAACACCGACGGATCGAGTGTGGTGTCCCCCATCGCGATGCGAGGGCGAATCAACAGCGAGCTACTATCACCCGATTGCACTTGAGAGCGGTCGAGGTACATCCCAGCGGTCAAAGAGTAACCTTCGATGAGATGAGAGAATTTAATTTTTTCAGCAAGTTCACCATCGGTCACGATCGCATCGCGGTGAGTGGCATCGGACACCGGTGGCAACGTAATCGAACCGGAATCGTCAGCTAAAAATTCGCGTCCTCCCACGATCATGCGGGCTTTGGCGATCGGTTTGCGATTTTCGTCAATGATGGTGAATTTCATCCCATCGGCGGTGATCACGTCGACGTGGTGAAGTTCACCGCGGCGAATCATCGCCCGGGCACGGACTCCTTTGCCCACCAAATCAACGACCCAGACGCCTCGACCACGGATCTCGTCGAGTTCCAAAGTTTCCCGATGACGCTGAACCGCAGGTTGGTTGTAGCTGAGTTTTCGCTCGTGCGTGGCGACCAAACCATCCAGATCAATGTCGGTATCAAGCCGCTCTTTGTGGGTTCGCAGGAAGGCGAGTGAGTTGATTTCATAGATACGAAGCACAAGCTCGTCGACGTTTTTGACATCGACGATCAATTGCGTCGGATCGTCACTGGAAAATCGCGGTTTGTTTTGGGGAGCGAGTCGCAACTGGACCGAGTCACGAATCGCTTGCCGCTCCGCAGGTGACAGCAAGCGATACCATTGGTCTTCGTCGCCGATACCGAACATGAGTTTCGTTTCGGCAAACACGCTGCGAAGGTAATCGGGCTGGATCAGTTCCGCGAATGCATCGGAGCTGTCCGCGTCTTTCAAGAAATGTTCGAGGTAAACTCGGACCAGCGAAACTTCGTCACCGATCGGCGGCAACAGTGCCATCGGCATAAAGTTTTCACCCAAATTTGCTTTCGTCGCTAGACGTTTTGCCCATTCCGGGTGCACGATCGGGCTTTGTCGCGGCAGTGCGAGGTAACGCAAAAAGAGGTCGCGATCATAAACGCCGGCTGCCAAGTTGGCCTCGAGTAAGCGAAACGTCGCCGATGCTTTTAACGAGTTGTAACTTGGCGGCAGCGTGCGGACGTACGCTTCGACTCGTTTCAGATAGGCAAGTCGCTCTTCAGGCTGCTGCGACAAATCGACGTCGTCGCTCGGACGCAGTCGCAATAGTTTCGCCGAAACAAACGAGTTATCGTCAGCGATTTCGGGGACAGCTGAGGCAATACGATCGAGCTCGGAGAGGGTTAGCACTTGATGAGCCGCCAGATCCCCAAAGCGAACATCTTGTTTTCGTCGCGATTGCAATTCGCGGATCACCAGCTCGTCAAGGTTTGAGATCGTGGCATGATCGACTCGGGCGAGAAAATCATGCAAATTCAGTTTCAGACCGGCGGTTTCGCCAGCTCGATACATTTCCGCCAATCGCCTCATCCCGATTGGCTGCAGCGTGTCATCCTGCTGCACCGCCTCTTTGACCAGACGATCGAGATCCAACAGTGTGATATCAAACTGGCTCGGGTAGCGTCGCTCGCCTTTGACCGGTGGCGCAGGATGGTGCAATTGGACGCCGAGTCGTTTGACCAAATGATCAATCGTCCGCTCGGGGGTTTGGGAATAGGTCAGCAACCGTTGGCGATCGATCATGCCGCGAATGACCGCGGTTTCTCGACCTTTGTTTTCCGCCAACCAATCGTTCAGAATCACCTCGGCGCGGTCCAATTGGCCCGACGTTTGGTAATGCAGACAGTGATAGAAGTAATAATCATCACTGCCCGGAATCAGCTCCTCGAGAAACGCCTCACGATCGTCCGTCAAAGCGTACCGTTCCATGATGCCGATGGGTTCAGCCATTCCATTTCCTATGGCGAGTGAAAAGACGAGAACAAAGCCGAGTAGGGCTCGATGAGTCGAAATCGCGAGCATGAGAAGAAATTCCAGGTGCGGAAGTAGATGGGCTAAGCCATTATAGATCGCCGAAACGGCATAGAGACAACGAATCATCGAGTGCATGTATTAGAGCGAATATGCCGGATTTGAGTTAAAAACCAGAAAAAACGACAGAAACAGGCTGCAACGTAGCGGAATAGGACAAGCCAGGACTGCTGAATCGTGGGTCTTCGAGTGGATTTGCGGCTGTGCAGGCTCTTCTGCCACCTCACCACCAACTTCGTTGGTAGAGAGGTAACTGCGTCAAAACCGCAAACATAAGAGCGGTGATGGTCAGGAATCCGAAAGTCATTTCAGCCAACGCCTCTTCATCTCTATAATTAAAGGTTCATTAGCACGGAATCAGATCACTCGTCTTGGCAATGAGGAGATACCCATGTCAAGTCAATTACGGCGGCGAGAATTTGTCTCAGGCGTGGCGGCGGCCGGATTACTCGCTGGCACCTCAGCCCATCGATTGTTTGCTCATGAAGCAGATCCCGACTGCCATGCTACCTATGAAACGATCCAGGATGCGATCGATTCACCACCGGAGCGATACGCTTTCGTTCCCGCGATTTTGGTGGGCACCGATAGCGACCATCCCGATTACATGGCGACGGTGGACGTGGATCCCAATTCGAATCAATACGGAAAGGTGGTAGGTCGCTTTTCGATGCCGGAACCTGGCGACGAACTACACCATTATGGATGGAACGCTTGCAGTAACTGTCACGGGCATCGGCATCGGCAATATCTTGTCATTCCAGGTTTAAAATCTGGCAATATTTATATCGTGGATGCGGCTGATCCCACAAAGCTGCGTCTACACAAAACCATCTCGAGTGCAGAGATAGCTGAACGGACGAATCTGTCGTTTCCGCACACTGTCCATTGTCGAGCGGACGGCGTGATCATGCTTTCGATGTTAGGCGATGCCAAGGGAAACGCGCCTGGCGGCTTTCTTGAGATCGATGATCAATTCGAAATTCGCGGCCGGTGGGAAAAGTCGACTGCGGGCATGAACTTCAACTATGACTTTTGGTACCAACCGCGACACAACGTGATGGTCAGCAGCGAATGGGCTGCTCCTAATACCGTCAAAACCGGTTTTAGTCTCGAAGATGTTGAAAAAGGCAAATATGGACAGCATCTGCATTTCTGGGACTGGTCGACGCACCAAATTAAGCAGTCAGTTGATTTGGGCGAAAGCGGATTGATCCCGTTGGAGGTTCGTTTTCACCACAATCCAGATAGCTCGCATGGTTTCGTCGGAGCTGCACTCAGTAGCGCCATTCATCATTGGAACATCGAGCAGGATACTTGGAAGACGGAGAAGGTGATTCAGGTGGATCCTGTTGAAACCGAAGGATGGCCATTTCCAGTACCGGGCCTTGTTACGGACATCTTGATATCACTGGATGATCGCTTTCTCTATTTTTCAAATTGGTTGCATGGTGACATCCGCCAATACGATGTATCCAATCCATCAATGCCGAAGCTGGTAGGACAAGTTTGGTTGGGAGGTGTGATCGGGAAAACGTCGCAGTTGCCAATGCAAAACAAATCGGGTGGTCCGCAGATGTTACAACTTAGCCGGGACGGAAAACGGTTGTACGTCACCAGTTCGCTGTACAGTGTTTGGGACAACCAGTTCTATCCGACGATACGCGAAACAGGATCATGGATGGCTCAGATTGACTGCGACACCCAAAACGGCGGAATGAAAGTCAACGAGCGATTTTTTGTCGATTTTGGTAAGGAACCTTGGGGACCTGCACGAGCACACGAGATTCGATTCCCCGATGGGGATTGCACATCCGATATCTGGGTTTGATGCGATCGCAAAATGCCACGCCGCAAAATGTCATGTCACTGCGAAACCAATCGCATCCGTCGGTGGCGGATCATCAAACAACATCCGCTCCCGGGGCTAATTCCAGAATGTCTCGATCGCGATAGAGGGCAATTTGGGTTTGGGTTAATGGTTTTGCACCGAAACAAGCGACCTTCAATCGGTCTTTGTTGAACCAGAACAAGGGTTCCGCCAACACCGTGCCTTCGTCGTCGGTGATCGGTTCCTGACGAATTTTAAAACGATTCCATAGGTCGGCCAGCCATTGGCGGTGTTCCATACCGATGACTTCCAAAATGTCGTTTTGGTCTTCTTCATCGCTGGTCGAGCTCTCGATCTCCGGCGTTGTATTCATCGTCTTCACGCAATGCGTGATCACGCGGCATAATCGTCGTGAAGCGGTCGAACCAGAGGTGGTGCAGTACAACGCCAATAACGATCGGGCTCGAGTCATCGCGACATAAAGATTGCGAGCGAGAATGTCACCGCTGGCAGTGACAAATTGGTCGGCGCAAGGAATCATCACCACCTCGGATTCATACCCTTTATAGGAATGCGATGTCGTCACGATCAATGTGTTGGCTTGACGCTCGAAAGGGCGGTTGGTTTGGACCGATAACTCGACGTCGATTTCAGCCAACAGCGGTGCCAGTTTTTCTTGCAGCAAGGAAACGACAGACTTGCCGTTGTAGAGCAAACAAATGTCGTTGGGTAAAATTCCTTCCTGTTGGATCAAATACTTCAAATGAATCGCGATAGCCTCGATCTCGGCCGAGCGGTGATCAAAGGAATGTAAGATCGGTTTGGGACCTTCGATCTGGTTGAACCGCACCCGCAACCACTCATGCCCGTTACGCTCGGTTCGTTCCAACAACCCCATGCTCAATAATTCGCTCTGGTCTTGACGTTGGTCCCGAGGCGTTAACCGTTGTAACACGTTGACGGCCAGTTCGGCGATCGGAGCGGTGGAGCGAAAGCTTTCTCGCATGATCGTACTGCGGCCTCGCATATCGAGCCCAAACTCGGACCATTTTGGCGTTTTTCGTCCGTAGATGTTCTGAGCGTTGTCGTAGAAAATGTGAGCCGAGCGGCTGTTGCTGTCTTCAGCATCGGTTTGTTCGACGACGGACAACAGTAATCTCAATACCGACGGCCCCATGTCTTGAGCCTCGTCGATAAACAGTGCGGAACATCGCGGAAGCAGCTTCGATGCATCCTGACGACTCAGGAATTGCTCGGCCGCACGGTCATAATCAAAATCAAAGCTATCCATCGACAATGCCACGTTGGGAAGCATTCCCGACAGCACGTCCTTGACATGCAACAGATGCACCTTGTCCCAGGGAAAGTCGGACTGCGGAAACAATTCTCCCGCCGACAGGCTTTCCCATGCCGATTCGATCGATTCGCGAAGCAGTTTATGTAGCGACCGGTTGGCGTAAACGGCCCAGATGCGAAGATCGCTGCTGCCTTCGAATCGCTTGACGGTCTTGGCGAGCCAGTTGCAAAGCACGATCGATTTTCCGCTGCCCGCCACGCCGCGAACCAATCTCGGTTTACCATCGAGGTTTAAATTCGTCAGCCGCTGCTGCTCTTCGGAAAGTACGGGTTTCATTCCTTTGCGGTTAGCCACTTGGTGCCCCATGCTGCGATTGGCCCCCGGGGATGTTTCATAATTTGGACGAGCCTCGGCAACGTTTGTGCTCATCACGGCCGGATGAAAACTCAGCTTGGTTTGGCTGACCTCCTCCCAACGAAAAGAATCGTCATGCGGTTTCAGCACGCTTGGCGTCAGCCGCCTCTTTAGCGGTTTCAGATACGGTTCTTCCATTTCACTGCGACTGGCCAACACGATGACTGCCTCGCGAGCCCGGCTGAGTGCCACGTTGACCAGCCTTTTCCATTCGTCATAGGGCCAATTGTAGCTGCCAGCATTGACCGTATCGAAGATTACAATATCCGCTTCAGACCCTTGCTGACTATGAACCGTCGATGCCTCCCAACCGGCTAAATCCCACGCGGCAAATAATCTTCCGACCACTTGAGCCTGGGCTTTGTAGGGTGAAATGAACAAACCGTTGGCGGTCCGCATTTCAGGGTCGAAAAACATTTTTTGTAACAGTCGTGGTGTGATCGAACGAATCCAACTCTTGTTGCCCGGCCCGCGCTCGGCACGGATCGCAGCAAGGTCCGTGGGTTCTTGATCGAGCACATACCAAATCGCTCGCGAATGATCGGCGAGACAAGACGGAATCTGCGAAACACGATCTTTGGTTTCTTGAGCGGTGCTCAGGAATCCGCCGTACTGAAATTCCGAAACAACTTGACATACCTCGGGATGCATGCGTCGCTGCTCTGTTAGCACATGCACGGCGGTGGGAGTGGCACTAAATTGTTCGAGGTGGCTGAGCCCGCTGCTGGCTAACCACGTCTGTTGGCGGGTGGGCAGGATTCGCGAGATACGGCTGATCGGCGCAAGCTGTTTCGAGTCGCCGACCAACACAACGCGTCGCGAAGCCAGTAGCGACAAGGCTGCGATCGCCGTTCGCGACATCAGCCCCGCTTCGTCAATGAAAATGGTTGTAAACGGAGCCTCACCTGCCTCCAGAATTTTGGTGATCGTCTCGTTCCGCAGAAAGCTTGTCGCTTTGAACGCAGTCGCAACCACCACCTTGACCTCGGGATCGACAAAGATGCGACGGCTTTGGTCGCTTCCCTTGGCCCGCAGTTCACCGATCTGTTTGCGAGTCAGTGCCTTGTCTTCCCAGCTGTCGAATTGCCGCAGCTGGTGGGCGAGATCATCGATTTTGTAAAGCACTTCGGACTCGGTTCCTTGTAACATCGAATCGAGTTCCGCAGCAGCAAACGATTTCAGCGAGGCTCCCTTACCGATGCGTAACAATCGTCCTTCGGCCAATGCATCAGCGGATCGAAAGCGTGCGGCATTGCCAATCGACAACGCGGCCGCATCGGTAGCACGATTGGTCGTCGAAACGACAAGGATCCGCTCGCTGTCATCGTCCAGCACCGCGGCAATCTGTTGACCGGTTGTATAAGTTTTGCCGGTGCCCGGTGGTCCCCATAGAATCGACCAAGCATGTTGCCACCAATCGTATAGCTGCGGTAAGCCGACGTTGAATTGCGTGGCGATCGCGGGATGCACGTTGCCTTGTGCGGCATTCAAACGACCTGGCAGCTCGCTACGAATTTCAGCGAACTCAGCCGCATTGTAGACGGCGTCCAAGACCGACAGAAACTCGAACGGGCGGACGAAAAAGGATCCTGTCGTGGGGATCGCTTCGGGATTATCCAGGCTGACGAATAAACAACCATTGCGTTCATCGACCTCCAAGATTTCGCCCGACCAATCGACGCCGTCGTCCACATCGGCCTGTTCATACGCGAAATCCGAGGCGTCGTCATCAAACGATTTCGGACGAAATGCCTTGGCACCTTCCCAAGTCCAATCGAACTCGACCGAGCTGCCCAAATGGATCACGCAAACCACTCCACGATCCCGTTCAGCAAAAATACTGACACGGCGGCAGCGCAGACGTTTCCATTTCGAACAGTCGCGGAATTCTTGGCGAATCGCCGTCGCCGCATCCTTCAGAAGCGACTCGTCGCCGGACGGCAAATCAAGCTCGGACGCAAAACGAGCGGGACGAAACAGGTCATCCTGTGCCGCGTTGTCATCCGACTCGCATTCCGGAAACGCTTCTTCCATCCGATCTGTGCCCTGTAACCCTTCGAAACGTCGGCAGCCACCATACAATTGCTAGTATGACGTGTCGGACGGATCATGAGTACCATCGCAGCGGCGGATTCCAGGGCGTGATGGACCGGCGAATGTGGAGAAAGGACGGTGGTCGGTCCCACCCGTTTTTCTGTTCGTGGCCCGTTTTCGCTCGCCGATTTTATTGGCGATGCGGCCGCGTCGCGGACGCCAGCGCGATCGTGACCAGCATTGTTCCCGCTAAGCTGCTAAGTGCCATTCGCAGGCTGACCCATTCGGACAACAACCCAATCAGAGGTGGTCCAAGCAGAAATCCGAAGTAGCCGATCGTGGAAACCGTCGCCAACGCGACTCCGGGGGAACTGCCCGGCAGTTTCCCGCAAGCGCTGAAGACCGCGGGAACGATCGTGGCAAGGCCTGCTCCGATCAACGTGAATCCAATCATTGCCGTGACAACGTGATAGGACATGACCACGATCAAAACACCGATCATCGCAACAAACGCACACACTCGCACCTGTTTGACAGGCCCCAACCATGCCGAAAAACGGTCTCCGGCAAATCGCCCCATCGCCATGGCGATCGCGAAGGTCGCGTACCCCATCGCGGCGATGCCTTCGCCAATGCCAAGTGTTTGATGCAGCAGCACCGCACTCCAATCGGCCATCGCGCCTTCGCCTGCCATCACACAAAACGCAATCACGCCTAGCACGAGCGTCGCGTTTCGCGAGGCACGACCCGGGTGCGGCAAACTCGTTTGCTGACTTGCCGCATTGCCATGTCGTTCGTCCGCCGTCGTCGCATTGGATCGCCGCAGAGGTTTGTCGTTCGCAGCGTGATCGTTTTCGACGCGGTCGTGTAACAGACGGGAAATGATCGGCTGTGTGGCGGTGGCAAACGCCGCTGTGACCAGGATGAAATGCCACTGCACGTTCACACCGCTGATGGCGATCAAACTGCCCGCCAACGCACCTGCCAATCCTCCGATACTCCACAACGCGTGGATCGACGAATTGATCTGCTGGTTCATGCGTCGCTCGACTTCGAGCGCTTGCACATTCATGGAAACATCCAACATGCCATGACCGACGCCAAAAATGAATAACGCAGCGATCAACGTGACCAAACCGGGCATCAGCGGGATCGTCGGCAGCCCGATTAGATAAATCGCGAGGCTGATTGCAGCGATCCGCCGACTGCCCACTCGCGAACAAAGCCAGCCCGCGCAAGGCATCGCGACCACGGCCCCGGCCGCCACGACCATCAACGCAAGCCCCAGCGTTCCATTGGAAAGTTGAAACTGAGATTGAATCGCAGGAATTCGTGTTGCCCAGGTTGCGTACAGAAAACCGTTCAAACAGAACAGCGCACGCACCGCCCACAGCGAAGCGTTTATCGGCATCGCCGCAGGCGTACGGATCAATTGGACTGGATGGATGACGTTCGCCATGATCAGTTGGTGACTATGGTTCAAAGGGGGGGACTGACGGATCGACCATTCGCCGCGATCGCCGCTGGCGTGCCGTGCAAAGGGCCGAACCGTCTAAGAGGAAAAAAGGGGACACACCGCGCTAATGTCAATACATGCTTAGACCGCATGTAGCGGAGCACTCGCGGTTTCATTCACGGTGGCAACGATCGCCAATCGATCGACTTGAGATTTCTCCCAGCCTTGGACGTCGAGCCCGTGTTGCTCAAACAGTTCGCGAATCTGGGATCGATCGGTCCATCCGATGACGTCTTCGAGAATCGGGATCAACACACTAAACGCGTTGTCGCTCAGTACCGTGCGTCGAGCGATCGGCGCCAAATGGGTGTTTTCCGATACCGCGATCGTGTAGCCGTCACAGCGATTCAAATGCAGCATGACGTGAACATCCGAGCTGCCATCGCCGAGATAGACGATCCGGTCCCAAGGAATACCAAGCTGTTCTTGCAACTTGTCTAACACGGTGACCTTGCCGTAGCCGGCGGTCAATTTTGACACCGACGTGATCTCGCCCGTTTCGGGATGGTAATTCAGCCGCGTTCCGAAAATACGTTCCGGTGGCACAATGCCTTCGAGTGCCGAACGAACGACCTCTTCGGGCGATGCGGACACCACATAAAATGTGAAACGATGTCCATCGATACCTTGCTGCAGCAGCTCCATGAGCGGAGCCAGATTCTTTTTCAAACGAATCCGCTTGCCCGCTTCCCACAAATGTTCGCGGCGGACTTGGCGATAATCGGGATCGTGCAGCAACAGGTAAGTCAATTCGCCGCCCTGTTGGACGAGGTGCGAATTGGCCAAACCCTTCACCTTCGCTTCAAAGTCCGCGAGCCCCAACATCGCGCTGAGTTCGACTCCGGTGTCGTTGAAGCTAAGCGTCTGATCAAAGTCGCTGGCGATCAGATAGTGTTTCCTCCGTGAGGGTGATTTTGGTTCCACCAAATCGTCGAGGATTGAATGTGAGTTGAACGAACGTTCAACCGAGATGGTCTGGTGCATGTTCGTCTTCCTATTGCCCTATGAGTTTCATTTCAAATGGAATTCACGAGAACCCGGCGATCATCAAATTTCGATCACTTTCGTCGTGCTCTTCGTCGTCAATCCTACGGAGATGCCAAGAAATGGTATAGACAAATAGGCTCAGAAGACCAAAATAGCTGTAAGGTTTTAATGTCAAGTTGTTAGTGACAATCCCGTGATGTCGCTCTTGGGAAAATAGTTGTCCATTAACGGATTGAAACCACTTATTTTCTTCATATTTGAAAACATTAATGGAAAATGGCCGATCCGAAATACAAGCAAATCGCGCAAGAATTAATGGCTGAGATCACAGCCGGTAAGTATCAACCAACGGGTCGATTGCCAAGCGAAGCCCAACTTGTCAAGCGATTTGATGTGTCGCGGCCGACCGCGGCGCTGGCGCTTCGACAGTTGCAAGATCAGGGGTTGGTGGTTCGTCGTGCTGGTTCGGGCAGTTTCGTTCGGCAACACCCAGGTCGGGTCGAAACGGCTCAGCAACAAATCGGACTGCTCGTTCCGGAGATCAACGAGACCGAGATACTCGAAGTGATTTGTGGTGACTTGGCGAGACTGTCTCGATTGCATGACTTCAGTCTGTTGTGGTCCGCCGGCGTCGATGACGACTCGGACGATGTTGCGCAAACATTGTGCAAACCGTTTCTCGATCAAAATGTCAGTGGAGTGTTTTTTGCGCCGTTCGAGCTTCACGAACAGAGTCTTGATTTGAATCTGCGAATCACCCGCCAGTTACGGCAAGCCGGAGTTTCGGTGGTCCTGCTGGATCGCGACATTCACCCCTTCCCGGCGCGTAGCGAGTTTGACTTGGTGGGGATCGATAATTTCGCCAGCGGGTACCTTGCCGCGTCACACCTCTTAAAACTGGGGTGCCGACGATTGTTTTTTCTCGGACCTCCCATGGCGGCACCGACGATCCTGCACCGGATCGCCGGAGCTCGTGAGGCGGCGCTGAGCTACCATGAAGCCGATGTCCAGTTTGACGTCGAGCGGTTGCAGCCGGACGATGAACAAAGGGTTAAAGCGATTGCCGCGAAATCGGATGCAATCATCTGCTCGAACGACCGCTTGGCGGCGACGCTGATGCAAACGC
>NZ_JBFHFD010000124.1:0-16842 GCF_041583735.1 Novipirellula sp. | reverse complement strand
GTCGCGCTTTGGCGGTTTTCCACCGGCCGCCGCCAAATACAAGTCACTCCATCCGTCGAGGTCAAAGTCGAGTGTCCCGCCACCGCAGCCAAGCGTTTCATGCAGCATGATGCCGGGTTGGTCCAGGTCGTCGGCGGTGGCACCGAAAAAATTCAAATTGCGAAGCGAGGCTTCATTCACCAAATGCAGTTTGGGCGTCGTCGCATCCGCAGCGTCGGGGGTCGCTGCCCTTCGCTGTGAATCGAGGATGGCGGCATCGTCGGTTGCCGAGGACGCGGCCATCCCAGGCAAAGGCAGGTAGGACAAGTCGATTGCAAATTCGGGATGTTGCTGCGTGGTTTGCCACGGCGTATCGTTTCGCAGCAGCGATATGATCTGATTTCGCGTCTTTTCGACCGGCACGGCATCGTCGGCTGGCAATGTCGTCGCGATGGCCGCCCACGCCTCAGCCTCCCATAATCGCCCCAAATCCCGCAGCGTCACGGCAATCTCGGTGGCAATTTCGCGTGAGATTTCACCGGTTCGTTCAAAACGACTCTTCTGCTGATTGAACTTGTTCAGCAGCGTGGATCGGCGCTCGACCGATTCGATCGCTTGTTTTGGAAATTCACTGCCGGATTGCACCAGCTGTTTTAGTGAAACGCCCAGCTTTGTCCACGACTCGGCCACATCGGCATCGGCCTGGGTTGCTTGCCAATACGCTCGAGCAGCCTGTGGGATTTGCTGCTTCGCTCTTGCCCAGTCGCCAAGGGCGAGCCAATAGTTCGATTCGACTTCGATTCCCACAACGGGTTTCTCGGACCATTGTTTGAGATCGTCGAAACGCCCGGCCGACGCCAAGGATCGAGCCAATAACGCGTGCGCGGGGACAAAGGTGGGATGAGCCTCGATGATTTCGCGCAGCAGATCGATGGCCCCGCCAAAATCGCCTTCGTCGAATTGGATCCGTGCTCGTCCAATCATCGGACGGCGATCACTTGGGTTTCTCGACGCCACCTCTTCTAAAGGTTTCGGGTCGAGCGTACGGCGGACGGTGTTCCCCAAGGACTTCAGTAGTTCGAGATCAAATTGCCGCTTACGCACCAGAAATCGCCCGTGCGGCAAACTCGCTCGACGATTCTCGGTCCCCACATACAAATCGAACAGCGTCCGCCGCATTTCATGGTGATCGGGTTGGTCGCGGATGGCTTCTGCTAAAAATTCCATCGCGTCAAATAGTCGTCCTGCGGAAATCAACGCCACCATCGCCTGATGCACCCGCGGTTCTTGCGCGAACGATTCGACGCGACATGCCTGGATCAGAATGTCTGCGGCTCGCGAAGGTTGCTCGTTGACATGCGCGACTTTGGCAAGATCGATCAACACATCAATGTCATCGGGATAACGAAGCAGGACGGCGTCGGTGTACTCGTAAGCCCGCTGCCAATCACCCGCGTCGATCGCGAGTTTCATGGTCCGCAGCGGAGCCTCGTCCGTCTTGGGATCGGGCCAACGGTCGCTCGAATCGCTGCAGCCTAGGGTCAAGCAACCGAGAACCATGGCCAAGAAAAGCCACTGCGGACCCGTCTGTGACTCCAATCGGGAACGAGTCGTGGGGCAAAAGATGATCGACAACAGCATACACGCCTCAAATCCTCCGCCGGAAGCGACGGTCCCACCCTATTTCAAAATTCTGTTGATCGACGAACGACTCGATAGCCAAGCTTAGCGGTTTGATTCTAACGAGTCGCCTGGGGGCTCACAATGTTGACCCCCACTGCGGGGATTTTGAAGTTGCGCTTTTGTATTGAGGGGCACAATTTCAAAAGGTGGAATCCGGCTGCGGACCCGCTGGTCGACTCGTAGGTGATGCTGATTTTTACGGTTCATGCTAAACTTCCTATCAGCTTCATTCGCCCGTTCATGCCATTCTTGTTGCAATCCATGTTTTCAACTCTTCGCTTTGCCGCCTTCGGTTTGCTTGGTTTCTTGGTGACAGGTGCCGGATGCAAAGATGCGGCGGATGTCGAAACGCCCCCCAAGCAGGTTGGCATCAAAACGGTAGATCAGGCTTACGCGGATCCGGTTTCCGAAGCGGGGGATCAGATGTCCCTCACCGAACAAGAAAAACTGGCGTTTGTGAATCGCATGCGACCGCAGGTCGACAAATTCTGTGGCGATTGTCACTCGATGTCTCCTCCGGAAAGCTCGACGGTGGAGGAATGGGTAGGCGAAGTGTACCAAGGGTTCGCGCTCTACGAGATCTCGGGGCGAACCGACTTGGAGGTTCCCGACCGTGACGAGGTTTTGAAATTCTTTCAGTACCAGGCGCCCGAGGAACTCATTCTCACGAACGGTATTGCCGGCTATCCCCCGTCGCCGGTGCGTTTTAACCGGATCACCGCCGACTATCCCGATAATCGACCGCCGGGCATTACCAACATTCAGTGGATCGATCTTGGCATGAAATCGACGCCCGCGATTGTCTATTGCGATATCAGCACCGGCGCGGTCAAGGCGCATTGGCCATCCGAGTTGGACCGTCCGACGGTTCGGCTCGGAACCGTTTTGCAGCCGGTTCACGTGGCTCCATGTGATCTGGACCAGGATGGGAAAACCGATCTCGTGATCGCGGATATTGGCGAATTCAATGCCAACGAGAGCGATCTTGGCCAAATCGTCTGGTTGCATCGCAGCACGAACACCGAGGGCAAGGAAACAAGCGAAAGCGAAACAAGCGAAAGCGAAACCAGCGAAAACGGCATTGAGAAATTTGAGAAGACCGTGTTGCTGGACGGGCTCAGCCGGCTCGCCGATGTTCGACCCGGCGACTTCGATTCCGATGGTGACATCGACTTGCTGGTTGCCGCGTTCGGATGGCGTGTGACAGGCAAGATTTTCTTGATGCGAAACGAGAATCGTATGGAACAGGGAGTGCCGCAGTTCACCGTGGAAACCGTTGACGAACGTCACGGACCGATTCACGTCCCCCCGGTCGATCTGAACCACGATGGGCATCTCGATTTCATCGCCCTGTTCGGACAAGAGCATGAACGCGTCGAAGCCTTTATCAACGACGGCCAAGGAAATTTTAAGAGCGAGTTGCTGTGGGGAGCTCCGAATCCAGCGTACGGTTCAAGCGGCATTCAAGTCGTCGATCTCGATGGCGATGGCGATGTGGATGTGTTGTACACCAACGGCGATTCATTCGATCGTGGTGCCAAGCCGCATCATTCGGTCCAGTGGCTCGAGAACGATGGAGTGTACCCTTGGAAACACCACCATCTGTGCAATATGCCTGGCGCAATGGCAGCCCGAGCGGCGGACTTTGACGGCGATGGAGAAATGGATGTAATCGCCACGTCGCTCTTGGTGGGGGAAAGTCAAAAACAAGTCGATGCAGTGGACTCGTCGTCGATCGTGTTGTTGCTGCAAACGGAAAAGGGGCGATTCGAGCCAACCAAGGTCGAAGCGAAATCGCATCAACACCTAGCACTCGAAACGGCCGACTTCGACAGTGACGGGAAGTTGGATGTCGTGGTCGGCAATTTTCTTCGCAATGGCCCTAAGGATCAGCCCGATCTGATCCTGTTATACAACGCCGGCGAATAAAGCCTGCTCTGCCGGTGGCGTCGCGGCTCACGAAATCTATTTCTGCTCCGTCATGCGTTTCCTGCATGGCTTCTATCCAATCGATGCATTGGGAAAATGTTGTGGGAGTGCCAATAATAAGTCTGTGTCGACTTGCCTGCCCGTCATAATTCTATGTCGTCGGCTCGCCGGTCCGCCATCGCGTAGGTCGAACTCCACTCCCAACGTTAGGACAGATCATGACTCACAAAACTCGCTTCGCTCGTACATTGACGAGCATCGCGGTGCTCTGCATCGCCACCCCTGGGTTCGCTCAGGTCAAGGAATCGGCAATCCCGCTAGGAGAAATGAATACGGAGAAAGAGGCGGCATCAAAGGATGCGGCGTCAAAGAATGCGGGCTCGAAGAATGCGGGCTCGAAGAATGCGGCCACGTCGAAATGCCCGGTGATGGGCTCGGTTCCAGACGCCAGCCAGCGACACACCGCGGCCGGAGTCTACCAAAACGGTGATTGGTGGCCGAATCAATTAAACCTGCAGATCCTGCACCAGAACTCGACCAAGAGCAATCCGATGGGCTCGGAATTCAATTACGCCGAGGCGTTCGGGGAACTTGATCTCGATGCGGTCAAGAAGGACATCAACGACTTGATGACGACGTCCCAAGATTGGTGGCCCGCCGACTATGGGCATTATGGGCCATTCTTTATTCGCATGGCGTGGCACAGCGCGGGGACCTACCGCGTGGCCGATGGCCGCGGGGGGGCGGGCTACGGCACCCAGCGTTTTGCGCCGCTGAACAGTTGGCCGGACAACGGTAACCTCGACAAAGCACGCCGGTTGTTGTGGCCGATCAAACAGAAGTATGGCAAGCATATCTCGTGGGCCGATCTGATGGTGCTCGCAGGCAACTGTGCGCTCGAGTCGATGGGGTTTGAGACATTCGGATTCGCGGGAGGACGCGAAGACGTTTGGGAACCGCAGCAAGATGTTTACTGGGGGCCCGAGACCGAGTGGTTGGGGGACAAACGCTACAGTGGCGATCGTGAACTCGAAAATCCACTCGCCGCCGTTCAAATGGGGTTGATCTACGTCAATCCCGAAGGCCCCAACGGCAAACCCGATCCGCTTGCCGCCGCCAAGGACATTCGCGAAACGTTTGGCCGCATGGCAATGAATGATGAAGAGACGGTTGCCCTGATCGCGGGCGGTCACACACTTGGCAAAGCTCACGGTGCGGCCGACCCCAGCAAGTTCGTCGGTGCCGCGCCCGAAGGTGCCAGCATCGAAGAGCAAGGTCTCGGCTGGAAAAATTCTTACGGCACCGGCAACGCGGGTGATACGATCACCAGCGGGTTGGAAGGCGCTTGGACATCGACACCGGCAGCGTGGTCGCACGAGTACTTTGAGAATATGTTTACCTACGAATGGGAGCTGACGAAAAGTCCAGCGGGGGCGCATCAGTGGACGCCGAAGGAAGAATCGGCTCAGGGGACGGTGCCGGATGCTCATGATCCGTCAAAGTCGCATGCTCCGATCATGTTCACGACCGACTTGGCGCTGAAGATGGACCCGATCTATGGTCCGATCTCGAAGCGATTTCACGAAAACCCGGATCAGTTCGAACAGGCCTTTGCCAAGGCATGGTACAAGTTGACGCATCGCGATATGGGGCCCCACGCTCGTTTGCTGGGGCCTGAGGTTGCCGAGCCGCAATTGTGGCAAGATCCGGTTCCCGCGGTCGATCATGAATTGATTGATGATCAAGACATTGCCGATTTGAAGGCCAAGGTTCTTGCCTCTGGATTATCCATTTCGCAGTTGGTAGAGACCGCATGGGCATCGGCGTCGACGTTTCGCGGCAGCGATAAGCGGGGCGGCGCCAATGGTGCACGAATTCGCTTAGCACCGCAAAAGGATTGGCCCGTCAACCAGCCCGCGGAATTGGCGAAGGTGTTGCAGAAACTCGAGAAAATTCAAAAGGATTTCAACGGTTCCCAAACGGGTGACAAGCAGATTTCGATGGCCGATTTGATCGTGTTAGCCGGAGCTGCGGGGGTCGAGCAAGCGGCGAAAAATGGCGGACACGATGTCGAAGTTCCCTTTGCTCCGGGCCGCACCGACGCGTCACAAGAGCAAACCGACGTCGCGGCCTTCGCAGTACTGCAGCCGACCGCGGATGGCTTTCGCAACTATTTCGGTCACGACAAATTGGATCGACCGGCCGAAGAGTTGCTGGTTGACCGAGCCAACTTGTTGACGTTGACCGCGCCAGAGATGGCGGTGTTGGTCGGTGGTTTGCGAGTGTTGAATACGAATGCTGACAACATGAAACTTGGCGTGTTCACGTCGCAGTCCGAGACGTTGTCGAATGACTTTTTCGTTAACTTGCTGGACATGAACACGCGCTGGAAGAAGTCGGCGGTGTGCGATCACTTCTACGAAGGGCTTGACCGGCAGACCGGCGACATTAAATGGAGGGCGAGTTCTGTTGATTTGGTGTTCGGATCAAACTCGCAGCTGCGGGCGATCGCAGAGGTTTATGCTGCGGACGATTCGCAAACGAAATTCGTCAACGACTTCGTTGCGGCCTGGAACAAGGTGATGAAGCTGGATCGTTTTGACCTCGGTCCCGCCGTGAATCGCTGATCCTGCCGCAACGCAGCTTCGGACGAGAGGGGCTCGCGATAGCTGCAGGGGCCATCGCAAGTGCCCCCGTTTCGACCACACGCATCTGCAGATGCGTGTGGTTTTTTGTTTAGTTTTGTTGCGTAACGGGTTTGGAATTGAGTTTTTTACCCGTATTTATTTGATTGCATCATGTGATCGCCCGATAAAAGGGGACAGGTTGGAACGGTAGTAGGGGTTAGGGATGCCTCGAATTGAATTTTAGAAGCAACTCGAGGAAAGCTGGTGCAGAACTGGAAACTGCAAGTCTCGCTGCAGGCGATCGCGATGCTGGGCGTGCTGGCGTCACTGCACGCCCAATCACCTCATCCGCAGTCGTCTACGGCCGAGTCGCTTGATCTTGCAGTGCCTGCACCAGTGCTGCGGGAAACGCGTCCGTTTGATCCGGGGATAAAAAGTGATCCGTATCGTGCCTATGCAGCCTTCACGGGCCGCGGCGATGACCACAGCCGGCTGCACACGGATTTGTTTGTCCCGCTGGTGTCCGACCGTCAAAATCTGCTTTTTTCGGACATTCGAGGTCAATTTCTCAGCGGTGGTGGCGCCGAAGGCAATGTCGGGCTGGTGTACCGGCACATGGTCGCTAGTGACTACATCGTCGGCGTCTATGGATTCTATGATGTCAAACGGTCTGCGAATGAGAATACGTTCCACCAAGCAACGTTGGGTGCCGAGTTCTTAACGGAGATCTGGGATTTTCGTTGGAACGGATATTTGCCCGAGGGTGGATCGACGCAAGCGGTTGGGGCGACCGCGGTCCTTTCCAACGGCAACCTCGTCGTGCAGAACAACGAAGAGCGTGCTTACGCGGGGACGGACGCCGAGGTCGGATTACTGCTGTGTCGCATCCCCAACTACTTTGACAGCGAGCTTCGCGGCTTTGTCGGGGCTTATCACTTCGACACGAATTCACCCACGGCCGAGTCGATCCAGGGGCCGAGGGTACGTGCCGAATTGCGGTCCTTTGACTTGCCCTTTTTGTCGTTGGATTCTCGTTTGACGTTGGGGGTGCAATATCAGCACGACGGCGTGCGTGATTCTCAGACCTCGGCCACGGTGGGGGTGCGAATGCCGTTTGGTCCTGATCGCCGGCGTCATCGCCGTATGTCACGAATCGAGCGACGGATGACAGATGTGGTCGTTCGCGATGTCGATGTCGTGACACAATCCACGCCGACGCCCGGAGGCCAAGAAGTTGCCGTCCACGCGATCTACGATTTTGAAATCGGGTCGGTCACGGTGCTTGATGCAAGCACGCCGGATCTGCCTGACGCGGTCGCCAATGCCACCACCGACTCGGTGATCATTGATGGTGGACGTGGCAATATTTACTTGTCTCAACCGATCGAAGTCCAAGACGGGCAACAATTGCTTGGGGGGGGATTGCAAGTAAAAGGTGCCGATAGCGGGATCCATGCCACGTTCGGGTCCTCGGTGAATTTGTATGGTACCGACGACACGCAAGCGGTCATCTTGACGGCGGACAACAGCGTCATTTCGGGGTTCAATATTTTTGGCGGTCTGCATGGGATTTCCAGCGATCTGCCGGGCGGTTTGGATGACCTTGTTGATGTGCTGATCTTTAGCAATAACGTGACCAGCGCCGCCGAAAGCGGATTCCGATTCGGTGCTCTCGATGCCGACAGTATCATCGCTCACAACCGAGCCACCGAAAATGGCGGCCACGGTTTCGACATCGAACAAAACGAAGGATTGTTTGTTCAGAACAATGCTTTGGGGAATGCCGAAAACGGATTCGACTTGTTCGACAACGATGGCGAGGTATCGCTGAACCGATCGCTACGGAACGAAGGTTTCGGATTCTTTGCGGACGACAACTCAGGAAACTTTGACGAAAACGAGTCCTACGAAAACGGACTGAGTGGTTTCGATTTTCTGGACAACACCGGATCAATCGCAGGCAACTTGTCGGCGGATAATGGATTGCAAGGCTATACGTTCGCTCGCAACAACGGCGTGATCGAAAACAATCTGGCCTTCGATAATGGTGGTTTCGGTTTCGACTTTGCCGACAACGATGGCACCGTGCAAGGAAACTTGGCGTTTGATAACGGCGATGTTGGATTCGATTTTGCTGACAACCTTGGTTTGTTCCAAGAGAACATCGCGACTGGAAACGACGGAGCCGGATTTGACTTTATCGTCAACTCGGGACAATTCCTCGCGAACGAAGCGATCGACAATAGCGGTAGCGGCTTCGACTTTGACGAAAACGCCGTTTCAGGAACGTTCTCCAGCAATGACGCCGTTGGTAATGGCGAATTCGGGTACGACGGAACCAACAATGGATCGGCGTCGAACAATACCGGTGCGGACAACGAGGACGGCAATGACACGTTTCCTTAAAAGTCATTTCAACGTCGTGGTTTGAGTCGCGTAACTTGGCAATCGTTTCGGTCCGCAGCAGCGGGTTACCGAATGTCGGATACCAATTTCGCGACGACGAACGGTCGCGATACGCAGCAGTGAAAACAACACGTTCTTTGATCGAACGGCAGCAACATGGACGGGAGTCGCGAGCACCAATGCCGCAACCAAGCACAATCAACGCTCAGAACCCACTGCGATCGATCGCCGCATTTGGCGTTGCGATCCTGTTCGTCCTGAATTCGTCGTCGCTGTATTCGCAGCAGCCGGATCCCGTAATGCGGGCCCCCGTAATACAGGCCCCCGTAATACAGGCCCCCGTAATGCAGGCACCGGTGATTCCAGCACCCGGAATGCAGGTTCCGGGACTTCTCGGTGACGATAGCGCGGCACAGGACGATGCTCGGCACGACCAAGCATCGCACACCAAAGACAAGGCGATCGCAGCGGACGCGCGCGTCGCCAATCTATTTGGCGACGTCAGCCAAGTGGACGAATTGCCGGCTAATCGTGAACCGCTTGCACGATCCCCCGCAGCCGACGCGGTGTTTCGTGAAGAGGCGTTGGGCCGACGCACTGCGGATGTTGGCGATTTGCTGCGACGTTCCAAGGGTGCCCACGGGGTTTCGATCCAAAATCGTACACCCATCGTCAGCGATACGCGGGTACGGGGGCAACGGGTGGGGCAAGTGCTTGCATCCGGTTCGTACTGGGCACCGGCTCGGATGGACTTGGATACGATGATGAGCAAGATCGATTCGCGATTGATCCAAGATTCTATTTTGATCAAAGGCCCCTACGCTAGTCGTTATGGTCCGGGGTTTCGCTTCGTTGATCTCGAGTTTCTGCAATCGCCACGCTACGAAAACGGTTACGAAGGCCACGGTTCGACCAGCGGAACCTACACCTCCAATGGCGAGCAATTCTATGGACGTCAATCCTTTTGGGGCGGCAGCGATGACTATGGTTTTCACATCAGCTATGGCCATCGAACCGGCAACGATTACGAAACGGGGCAAGACGGATTCTTTATTCCCGCGAGCTACAAGTCGCGAGACCTGTTTGTCGCGTACGGGTTCGATTTGAATGATCACGAAAAGGTCGAGATCAACGCCTTGCGATTGGATCAAACCGATCTCGAGTTTCCAGGATTGGTGACCGATTTGAACTTTTTAATCACAGACGGTTACGAGATCACTTATACAAACGACGCCCCGTCGTTTGCAGATCGATTCACCAGTGAAGTTTGGTACAACCGCACACGATTCGAAGGTGACACGCGGCGGCCTGGCAAGGCACGCCAGATCCCGTCGCTCGTGGATGCTTTCCAGCCCTCGTTCCTCGGCGCTGCCGATGGTTCGACCACCACTGATGGCGATGCACTGTCGGCCGGTTACCGATTCGAGTCGACATTTTTCTCGTGTGGTTCCCAGACCTCGATCGGGACCGACATGATCTACTTGAACCAGGAGCTGAACGAATACGACTATTACGACCCCGACCCCAACGACAACAACTTTCCAATCCCACGCAGTGATTCGATCGACATGGGGGCCTATGTCGAACGTATTGTTCAGTGGAACGAGGACGTCGTCGTGACGGCGGGGACGCGAATCGATGGCGTGTTTACTGATTCACGCGATATTGTGGCCGGGGTACCCGAACCGCTCAGCGTGCTCGAGGAAACAACGCTGGACAAGGAATTCTTGTTGGGATCGGCCTATCTGACGGCCAACCGAAATTTGGGGGCGGGATGGAACGGCAGCGCTGGGATGGGGTTTGCCATGCGGCAGCCCACGCTAACCGAAATGTACGCCGAATACACCTTCATCGGTTCTCTGCAGCGAGGGTTGACGTTCTTGGATGGGGATCCCGAACTGAGTTCCGAGCGTCTGTATCAATGTGACCTCGGAATCCAATACGTCTCTGACGATGTCCAGTTCGGTGTGCACGGTCACCATGCGTGGATTCAGAATTACATCACTTACGATTTGTTCGATCCTGCAGGAACGGTCGATGGGTTCCAGCAAGGAGCATCGTTCGTCAATACCGATCTGGCGACGCTGAGTGGATTTGAGACTTACGGGCAAGTCGCTATGACTTCGATGGTGTCAACGTTCGGTATCTTGACCTATGTCGAAGGCCGCGATCACACCCGTCTCGATCCGTCACGTCACACCGGTGATTCAGTTCGCAGTGGCAATAGCACCGTGGATGCGGAACCGCTTCCCGGCATCGCTCCGATGGAAGCCCGTGTCGGATTTCTGATTCATGATCCGAGTCCCAACGATCGCTGGGGCGTTGAATTCGCTGCACGTATCGTCGACAACCAAGACCGGGTGGCGAGCACGCTACAAGAGATCGAAACACCGGGGTTCACGGTTTACGACATTCGCAGCTACCGACGATTTGGCGACCTGTTGGTCACCAGCGGTTTTGAGAATCTAACAAACAAATTCTACCGCGAGCACATCGATTATCGGTCTGGCCGTGGCGTGTTTCGTCCCGGATTTGCCTTCTACGTCGGCGGCGAGCTCACGTATTGATGTGGGATAGGCTTCCAGCTTGTCGTCAGGTGCACGGCATCCGCGTCTCGGGCGTCGACCTCCACAAACCACACCAAGCGATCCGCGACGAAAAAGACTTCCAATGATGACGGAGGGGAAGTCTGGGCCATCACAGCACTAACCGCAGACGCGGTTTCGCCCCGAGCGTTTGGCTTCGTAGAGCTGTTGGTCTGCCGCCCCCAACAATCCGCTGGCGGACTTTGGTTCACTCGGGTTCAAGACGGCGAATCCGAAACTGGCGGTGATCGCCAACGCCCCCGCTGCGGTGTCGAAGGGAGTATCGGCGATTGCATGTCGACATCGCTCGGCCATCTCGTGGGCATCCTTGTGGCCGGTTGCGGCCAGCAATAAACAGAATTCTTCGCCCCCGTAACGTGCCAACAGATCGTCGCTGCGACAGATCTCACCGACGCGTTGGCCGAACGTTCGCAACACTTCATCGCCGACCAAGTGACCGTGCGTGTCATTGATCGATTTGAAGTGATCAATGTCGAGCATTACCACCGACATTTCCATTTTAGCGCGGATCGAACGAGCGATTTCGCGGTTCAACGCTTCCATTAAGTAGCGTTTGTTCATCGTTCCCGTCAACGCGTCACGCGTCATCACGCTATAGACGGTCTCGTGGTAATGAGTTTCGACACAACCTGCGGACAAGAATCGGAACAGAAAGCTACCAATTCGGATCGTATCGCCGCTTCGCAATGCACAGTCGGGATGGACAACCTTTTCGTTAACAAACGTGCCGTTGGTGCTGCCAAGATCACGAATCCGATAACCTTCGTTCCCGCGAATCAGCATCGCATGTTGACGTGAAACGCTGCTGTCGAAAAGCGGCAGATCCGTTTCGGGTGACCTGCCGATCGAAAACTCTTCCTCTTCCAGTAACAGCATTCCTTCGATGACATCGGGCGGATAGATCTGAACCAAACAACATTCATCTTCGGTCGGGCTCGGGTCGACAAGCCGTTGTCGTCGCAACGTCGCCTCGGTCAGGTCCACACCACTTTGTGCTAACGGAACTGCAGTGGTTTGGATCAACTCGTGACTGACGGAGGATGGGTTGGTCATGATGTTCAATTATTGGTCGAATTGGCTAGACAGGTGAGTGGGCGCGATGTTGCCAGCAACGGTGTTTCAAGACTTTCCCAAACATGGGTTACGCTCTGCCAACACGGGCGGCCGAGGGGATTCCATTCACTCGGTCGCGGGTGATTCGATGTCGATTGGTTCGATGTTGTCGGTCGTACCGATCATTTCGTTGGTGGTCGCCTCACTCTTGGTCGCGGCTTGCTGAATGTTGGCAATTGCATCGCTTAGTTCCTCAAACTGTTGACTTTGGTCGGGGGTCAGTGGTTGATCAGCAAGCCAACGATGTTGGCGTTCGATCGAGTCCACGTGTTTCGCTACCGCATCCTCGTCACCTTGGTTAACGTGGTGTTTGACGAGCAGCATTTCGGAACGCATCCAGTTCAAAGTGTCCTCAATCGTCAACGTCTGGTGGTCTATCAAGATTTCAAATGCCGAGGCTGCCTTTTGTGCGTGTTCGATTGGCTCGGGGGCAATAACGCTGTGCACATCCGAAGCATCCATCGTCACCATGGCTAGGGCGTGATGCGTCTGGGCATAGCGACGCAAACGGTCGGCGGTCACCTCTTCTCGCAGCAACGCCTCGTAGGTTTGCAGTGATTGCCGCAGCAGTCGGCTCGCCAAGGCGGGATTGCGGTTACTTCCACTGGCCAATAGTTGCCCCAAATTGTTCTCGGCGGTCGCCAAATTGACGCGGTAAAATCCGTCGTCGTCGGTCAGACGCCAAGCGGTTTCGAGCATTCGAATCGAAGCCTCGAAATCAGCCGTGGCTTCGTCACGACGGTCCATAGCAACTAAACCGTTGCCACGCTGCAGCAATGCATGAGCAAGCGATTGCATGTAGTCGATGCGGTTCGGATCGACCGCTAACCAGTCGTTCAAATCGCCGATCAGGACTGACCAACATTCGACCGCCCGGCGGTGTTGGCCCGCCTCTGTCCATCGTCGACAGTTCTCGGTTTGAATGCTCTCGGACAATCGGCGGTTCCCCACCGTGCAGCGGCGATTCGTCAACCAACGAGCGACGGAGATCGCATTTTCGTACGACGTTTCACTCCACGGCCAATCACCCGGATGATTCGCCGTGCTCGCACAACCTAACGCCATTTCCAGTCTGACGGACGCGGATGCAGCGCGAGCCGTAAATGCATCCAAGCTCGGGACGCCATCGTTGCCGGGGGCGTCCAAAAGCGGATCGACGATGCGTGCTAACCAAGCTCGAGCCGCGGCAATGC
Source organism: Novipirellula sp. (assembly GCF_041583735.1). Taxonomy (NCBI): domain Bacteria; kingdom Pseudomonadati; phylum Planctomycetota; class Planctomycetia; order Pirellulales; family Pirellulaceae; genus Novipirellula; species Novipirellula sp. The sequence continues at coordinate 3,306 of NZ_JBFHFD010000124.1, read as the reverse complement.
GTTCACGCGATGGCGATGCGGCAGCGGAGCGATCGCGGATCATGAGTTGTCCAATCAACGAATGGATACGTTCGAGCTTAAATCGTCGATCAAGTAAATCGGTGGAACTTCGGTTTGCGTCAGAGATGCCGGACGTTGAGGCAAGAGTGACCGAGAACGCACGTTTTTCGGGAGTGCCAGATTGCAAAAGTTGTTCGGCAGCGTCGTAGTGCTTTTGTGCTTGATCCGTTTTCCCTGTCAAACGATACAGATCGCCCAGCCGAAGCGATGACTTGACGCGTTCCAGTAGTGCCAGTCGGTCGGTGTGGTAACTTGGTATTTCGGGTTGGTCCACACTCACGTTAGTGACGGTGTTTTCCGATGAGTTTGATGAGGCGAGATTTTGCTGAGCGATACGATCATATTGAGCGATTGCACGCTCGAGCATGTCCGATCGCAGCTTTGCCATGCCGGGATAAAACTGAAGCGACCCACTTAGTTCCACCAACCACGTGTCGGTCGCATCACGCGCTTCGGCAAGGCTAAGAATGGCTTCGCGGTGAGATCGCTGTGCCTCGATACGGGCGATCTTTTCGGCGCGATGCGATTGTTTGATCACCATTGCAAACACGATCGCGGCTACCAGTAATACGGAACCACAAATCGCGATCGAGGCGGCCATCCCTTGGTGATGTCGACACCACCGTATGCTTTGCTGCACCACGCTTTCTCGATGCACCGAGACCGCGTCGCCGGCAATAAACCGCCGCACATCGCTGGCCAATTGGTCCGCGCTGCGGTAGCGATCATGCTGCGCCGCCGACATCGCCTTGTTAACGATCGACACCAGCGGCGATGGCGTCTGCGGCTGGATGTTGCGGACGTCTGGGAAGGAAGCCTGTTTGACCTGCTGCAGGATTTTCTCAACTGGTTGGCCGTGATAGGGATGGCGGGCCGCGATGATGCTGTACAGCACCACACCGAGCGAGTAGATGTCGGAAGCTTGGTTGATGTTTGAAATATCGCCGGCTGCCTGTTCCGGAGACATGTAGGCCGGCGTCCCCACGATCGTTCCGTCCGGTTCGATCATCGACGAGACTTCGGCGGCCGATCCGCTATCACGTTGGCGATTGCCCTTGGTTTGCCCCGCCACCGGTCCCGCAACCGACTGAGCCAACCCCCAATCCAATACGATCGTTTCACCAAAATCGCTGATCATCACATTGGATGGTTTCAGGTCACGGTGAATAACGCCTCGCTTGTGCGCGTAGGCGACGGCGTTGCAGACATCGACGAAGCGTTGCAGCAGTGGTTCGAGTGATTCGCCGAACTGGAAACGCGTCTGACGTTGGGTGATGTATTGCTGGTGATGCTGTTGGATGAATTCGTGAAACGTCACGCCATCGAGCAACTTCATCACATAGAACGCGTCCCGCTGATCTCTCATCTCGTGGACCGGAACGATCCCGGGATGTTGCAATTGGCTGGTCACCTTGGCTTCATGCAAAAACCGCTGACGTTCCTGCTCGGTTACGTCATCGGCATCGGTGAACCGCTTGACCGCGACTTCGCGATCCAATTGACGATCGACCGCTCTTTCGACGATCCCCCATCCGCCTCGCCCGACTTCCCCGACACACTCGTAACGCGATGTAGTGTGGCGATCCTCGCTGGCTAGTTTGGTGGGATTCGCATGGCCGCATGAATCAGGGGCGGGATTCGATCCGATCGTGACATCGGGGATCGAATCGGACGAGGCCGAGGGACGCTGACGATTTCGTCGAGAGCGTGAGCGACTTCTTTCTGCCGACGCGTTGCTCGGGTTCAAGCGATCACTGCTAAATCCGTCAGAGCAAGTTGCGTCAGATTGGAGGCCACTCGATGGAATACTAAGCCGGCTTGTCGGGTCAAGGTGATTTGATTCAGAGTTTGTCATGCCGGCGGTTATTGCGAAGTCACTTGCTGTCCCGAGTCTGCGACCCGATATTCCTTGTTCCGCTGGAAACGTAGGTCGTGCTGTTGTGCCGGTGCGTGACGGTGATTGCGGAATTCGCCCACGTCTGCGGTGAATAACTCGCCAGCGAAGCGGTTGCGCTAGTCCTAACGAATATCCGTATCGAAACGAGCAACCAAGAGACGCCCTTGGCTGGCACACGTGTTATGAAGTTACGCGTTTAGACGTTCTTCGGGCCAAAGGCCCGGCCATTTGCTAGCCGCCCTCATTAAGTCCCAGCAAACGGCCGGACCGTTGGCCCTACAATTCATTGGTTTTCTTGGTCCCAGCCCGTTGGGCTGGGCTAGGTAAACGTCCGAGGCGTTGCCCCTAAATACAAAAGCGCAATTTCAAAACTGGCGCGTCGGGTTGTGATGAAAACGCAACTTCAAAACTCGCCTCCGCAGCTGATTCATTCCTCAATCGAATTGATTGATCACCGTGACGCCGGTGTTGGGATAGCGATCCATCGTGGTCAGCGCTTCGAGTGATTCTTCGAGCCGGATTGTTTTGCCCACCAGCTTTTCGGGCTGCAGTTTGCCCGCCGCAATCATCGCCAGCATTGCCGGGTAGCGATGCGACTGCATGCCGTGGCTGCCCAGGATCTCGAGCTCGTTCGCAATCACTTGGTCCATCGGCACCGGGGGCTGTCGGTGTTCGCCCAACATCAGCCCGACCTGGATGTGTTTACCACGCTTTCTTAGATTGGCGATAGAATTGAAACAGGTGGTCGGACTGCCCAACGCGTCGAGCGAAACATGCACCCCTCCGCGCGTGATGCTCTGCACTTGGGTAACGACGTCGTCCACAACCGCCGCGTTCACCGTTTCGGCCGCTCCAATCGCTCGTGCAAAGTCGAGTTTCTCTTCGTGGATGTCGATTGCAATCACGTTCGCCCCCAATGCGTTGGCAATCATGATCGCAGACAACCCCACACCGCCACAGCCATGAACCGCTACCCATTGCCCGCCGCTGAGTTGGCCTTGGTCGACGATAGCCCGAAACGCGGTTGCAAACCGGCACCCCAGGCTGGCGGCAGTCACAAAATCGATCGCTTCGGGAAGTCTGACCAAATTGGTGTCGGCGTAGTCGATTGCGACGTACTGGGCAAACGATCCCCAGTGAGTGAAACCGGGTTGAAATTGCCGTTCACACACTTGGTGTTCACCCGCTGCACACTCAGCACACGTGCCACAACCACACACAAACGGCACGGTCACTCGGTCGCCGATTTGCCAACGGCCGACATGGCGGCCAACCGTTTCGATCACCCCTGCGAGTTCGTGCCCAGGGACATGCGGCAGGCGGATATCGGGATCGTGCCCCATCCATCC
>NZ_JBFHFD010000123.1:0-16886 GCF_041583735.1 Novipirellula sp. | reverse complement strand
GGGCAACAAGTGACGAAACGTTGGTATTAATTCTGGTCATAGTTCTTTAATCCTCTGATTTTGCGGCCAATCGCATTAACGATGATGGATCCGGCCGCTAGAAAGGACCGGCAGACTTTGGGACTGCCTCGATTTTGGAACCGACCTTCGATTCCTACCCCATGAAGGCACTCTTGTCTGACGAAAAGATGGGTTACGAAAAGCGTGCGGACTGGGAAACTTGATCAAGCTTTCCCTCAGAGATGCAAAAACTCACTATCCGTGGGTGCCTAATCGGCACGATCGTTACAGAGGACGCGAAAACGAAAGAAACCCTGGTCGACGTGGGGACGTCTTCCAGGGCTTCGTGTTGTCTTTTCAGTTGGATCTTCGTCGCCATGGGGTCTCTAAACCGACATCATGTCGCTTCGTTTAAAGAACACGCTGGCACCGCAGAACTTTTCAGTGCGCGGTTTGGTATCGCTCTTCGTTGCTCAAGCCCATCCGATCTCTCGCAAACGCGACATCGCCGAAACACATCCAATCCGATTCATTTTAATCGTAGAGTGATGGCCAAGTGGGACCAGTCGTGACACCCGAGGCAAGCGGATTCGTTACAACCGCTACCATCGGAATGGGTCACTGAAACTATTCGTCCTGTCAGGGCAGCTGCGTTGCAGCGATTCAATCCCCTCGTTGCGGGCGAACGTCTTTGGTCGCGCCGGGGCCGGTTTGAGATGATTTGCGATTCTCACGCTGAATCGCATCATAAACTTCTTGCCGGTGAACTGGAATCGATTGGGGAGCTTCGATCCCAAGACGGACTTTGTCTCCTCGGATATCAACGATGGTAACAACAACGTCGTCGCCAATCATGATGCTTTCGTCGCGGTGTCTGGAAAGGACGAGCATGGTGCCCTCGAAATGGATGGATGGTTTGGGGGGGTAATGTTTCTTGTTGAGGAATCCTTCCTCAAATCAAGTCAAGATAAAGGGCCAGCTCGTGGACTGCACTCCTCCTTGAACAAGACTAGAGATCGGATGAAAGCATTAGAAACATTGAGTTCCGTCGCCAAAGTCTCGTCATGCCGGTCGTGATGATTCATCCCAACATGATGCATCGCCACGTCTTAACCATTGCATCAGGCCCCTCTGGTCTTGATTCGCCACTGGGGGTGGCTCAAGCAGAGCGAGGGAAGCCACCATCCATCCATTCTCAGGAAGAATCGCTGCAAACCGACGATCTTTGGTCGCAATTCCATGTTACATGATCAAAAAGACTACGGTTAGTTCGGAGTCCCACCACGCCATGTGCGTCTTTTGAAATCCGAAGTTCCAACGAGCGATGCAAGGAATGACGACCGTGAATCCGTCGTTGCGATAGCCTCGAGAGACTCAGACTGAGCGACTCCGCACGTATTCATCATCAAAATGTTGACGTTGCCCCCCGGAGCAACCCGGAAAACAGTGATTCCATGGTGCGGATTCTTCGTATCTACGAAGCCTCCGTCGCATGTTAAGAAAAGGGGAAAAACATCAGCGAAAAAAGTTGCTCGGCCGGTGTTTGATTTTTGGGAACAAGGGCGGGGTTTCATCGTCTACGTAACGTTTTGTACATGCATCGTATCTCTGCAATTCGTTGCGTAGATGCCAATTGCCATCTAGACGTAGCCCCGTTAAATGGGGGATATTGATAAGTCGACGTCGCGAGACAAGTGGCGGCTTGTCTCGACTGATAAACTCACCGCTAATCGCGTGGCCCACTGAATGATGTTTCGCTCCGTGGATATTTCGAATCGAATCGACAAAGCTCATCAAGTCCATTCCCGCACGTTTGAGTTATCCAAGACTCAAGTTGTCAATGCTCTGTTGCAATGGGCTGAAAACGCATCAGGTTCCGAGCCGGATCTGAGCCGCTTTACCGATTGCGTATACATCAAAGATGCGCACGGTTGCATCATTCGCGAGAATCAAGCTCTCTGCGACGTATTCGCCAACGGCGGCACGATGATTGGCCGCGCTGTCGGCAATGATGAAACCGATAGCCACATGGACGCTGTGTTGTTGCTGGGCAACCCGTGGATCGAGTGTCAGCACTTCGCGTCCAATGCGGATGGCCGAATGTGTGCCTTGCAAACCTTCAAGCGACGTCTCGACGAGATCGAAGATCCCGCATTCTGTATCCTCGGGGTTACGCGAATTCTTGGGTTTGTCGACAAGGACGAGGATGTTCGCCGTTTATCGTTACGCGAGCAATTCGCTGTTTTTAATACGCTTGACGACATCGATCACACGATCTGCCGTATGATCGCCGATGGGGAATCGACTAAGGACATTGCCGCAGCCGTCAGCTTGACGACGAAGTCGATTGAAAATCGCCGTCAACGTATCATGACCTCACTGGGGCTAAGGCGGCCCGTCGAGATCGTCAAACTACTTGTGCGGTTGGAAGAAAACCGCATGATCGACCGGATGCGGTAACCGCTCGTTGCCCATCCCCCCTCTGCTGTCGCCACTGCTGGCGGTGATCGCTGAGCCGTTTATTAATAACCCCGGTGGTGTTCGTGCGGTCGCTCGCTATTCGGGTTTCAAGTTGAACGATCCAATGTGGATCCCGGTGGGGTCGTCGTAGGCGAATACGCCGCCGGGGGCAAAGTACTTCTCGAACTCTTCGTACGGTGGCAACTCATTTCGGCTGAGCAGGTCGGAGAAGTTTTTGGCCACGACATTGCGTTCCCCCACGCTGCGTAAAAATTGACGCGAGTCATTTGATTTCGCTAACTCATACAATTGGCGAAAATAGTCGGCTCCGCGTACAAAAGAAACCAAGAACGGTTTTTCGCCATCCAGCTTGCCTCCCAATTCGCTGGCGACCAAATCGAACTCCGATACTTCGACCAACCGCCCCAAGGCTCCTGAATTGGCTTGGATCATGCGAGTGATAAAATTACGGCTATCGCCCACGATCAACCAATTGCCGAGGATTGCCACACTGGGCTCAGGTTGTCGCAGCGCCGCGGGAATGTTGCGGCGACTTCGGGTGGAAGTATAAACCACGGTACCCGCCACGGTGTCGACCGATAATGCTTCGGGACGTTTCTCGCGAAATGTTGCAATCACCGCCTTGGCTGCTTCGGGATCTTTTAATTCGAATGCTCGCGCCGTGATTTGGCTGTTCAATTTCACTGGCTGCTCGAGCCAGGTGACGCTGACATAACGGCCGCTCAGATTGCTGAGTACATCCTGTTGAATATCAATTCCAGTCGCTTCGAGGAACGGTTGTTCGACCAATCGCGGCAATGGATCTTCGCCTTGAAAGACCGCAAGAATCTTATTCAAATTCTCATACGTTTTGTCAAAGTCCCATTGCAGTGTGGTGTAAGCGGTGACATCCGAGGGGACCCAGTTTGGCGGCACGATGTCGACCGTTTCTGGTCTCAACACTCCAAAGAACCCGTCACGTGGGGAATCGATCAGCACATGCAGGTGATTGATGTCGTCAAATGTCTCGCCACCTGAAAACGTGCTGCCGCCCACCCCTTGGATCTTGCTGATCCCGAGTTGCTCGAGCATCGGCCAAACTAATGCTGCGGCACCGCCGCGTTTGACTAATCGCTCGACCAAGTGATAGGGATCTGCGAAAAAGGTCAATTGCGGGCGACTGTCTTCGGCCCCCACGCAGCGTGACATGACATTGGCAAACCGTCCGTTATCGGCCATCGTCGGTGCGTCACTTTTGTCAAGCCAATGTTCCAGTGCGGACTCGGCCGTCCGATATCCGATGCCAAAAACCACGGTCTGTTGGTGCTGAAAATACTCTACTTGGGGTCGCCCCGGTCGCGGTGGCACCAAGCGGACGAGTTCGACATTGTCAAGCGTCCGGTTGCGGCGAACGTAGCCCGCGCCAAGCAAACGCTGCTCGATCCGATCGACGATTGCCATCATGTCATCTGTCTGCTGGCCCGATTCGACGACAAACAATCCTGCTAACGCATTCTGCGAGCGTCGCATGCGTTCGATGCGGCGACGTATCGCATCTGGCGAATCATCTTGTTTCTCTTCTTGTTCGACGCTGCTTGAATTTTCGTCGGGCAAGATTCCGGGAATCAGCGCCGCGGCAACTTGGCCACTCGGGATCGCCAACAATTCGTCCAGCGACACGCCGACCTCGCTACTGATTTTGTCAAACAGCTCGGCGGCGGTGCTGTACATGTCTCCGGCGAACGGCTTTAGTTTGGGATCCGCCAACATCCGTCCGACCGACGAATCGCGAAGGCTCTGTCGAAATTCGTCGGCGTTGTCCACTCGCACGTACAGCAGCGTGTCTTCGGGCAACAGATGCGGGGCTCCCGGCACCTCCGCTTTCTCTTTGGCCATCGCAGGCAACGGCAATGCCGCAGCGGGGACTGCGGCGACCAAAAACAATGCGAGTATCCGAACGTTGACAAAACCGCGGCAAAGGGCAGAGCGACGGAAACCGATTGGCATGACAAAGGTCTTTCAGAAAGCAAGTCAGGGAGGGAAACCAGTGGACGAAACCGCAAGCACAAAGTGGCCTCCGAATCCGAAACTATCGACTCATTCGAACAAAAGGCTAAAGTCTTGGGCTGCGAGGGAAATTATATCGGCTAAGCAAGGACGCTAGTGGCAGCCGCCGAAACTTTCGGCCTGTTTGGCGGTTCAATTGGCTCGTCGATAGAGCGAGCATCGCAAGAAAATCGCATGATTTAATGTCGCCGGAGGCCGCTGCGGTCATTCCACTGCGAAATCGTGATGCCTCTGTCCGCGGTAAAGTTCAACGAGTTCCGGTACGTCGAGCTACAAAACGGCGTGCTTCCGAACTAAAATAGATCCAATCTCAAACTGAGTCTCAGCGCAACGACCGCCCCAAAACAGCCAATTCGCTGTCCAATTCAGAGTGCATGCTAGTAGTAAGCACGCCCGACGAACCCCCATTTCCTACGATCTAATTTCATGATGCATCTACGCCTTTCGTTCTTCGCCGCTGCCATCGTTCTTATGGGCCAGCCTATTTGGGCGCAGCAGACACAGACGGGTAACACGGGCACCGGCACCGGTACCACGAACACTGGAACTGGCACGACGGGGGGAACCACGACCGGCGGAGGAACCGCGACAGGGGGGAGTACGGTGGATGCAGATCAGGCGTTTTCACAGATCCAGCGTGGTACGACCATCGGAGCGACTGCAAGTACGGGAGCCGGTTTTAACGATCTAGGCGGCGCGGCATCAGGAATCGGTTCGGCCGGTGGATTCGGAGGCTTGGGTGGATTCGGCGGTGCTGGCGGAGGCTTTGGTGGATTGGGCGGACTGTTTGGAAACGCCGCCGCATCGACGTCTTCCCGACCGGTGATTCGCACTCGGCTGCGTTCGGCGATCGAAGTCACACCGCGAACATCCACTCAAATCCAGCGGTCCGCCACGCAGCGAATGGTCACGTTGCCAAGCCAAAGCCGGATCCCAGGCGTGAACATCCGGGTCGAGGACGGCAACGCCATCCTCGAAGGGGTCGTGGGCACCGAGAAAGAGCGGCGGATGAGCGAACTGCTGCTGCGATTGGAACCCGGCGTCAAGAGCGTCGAAAACCGCATCAGTCTGTCGCCATCTTTTGAATAAGCCCTCGACAACATATAGCTAAACAGTAGCTAAACAGAGTAGCTAAACAGGGACAGTAGCTAAACAGGGACAGAGCATCTTGCCGGGGTAGCTTCGGATGGTACGACGAGCTAAACAGGGAAAGAGCATCTTGCCGGGGTGGCTTCGGATGGTACGACGGGGTTGACGGTGGGAATTCAACTTGAGTGTCAGCGAGAAAACAGCTGAATCACCCGTCAGATAGACAAAATCGCCGCTGAAGTTGGCTGTGAATTCACAGCTTCCTCTATATGCGATGTTTCGCCATGCTGCGATAGCTAAACAGGGACGGAGCATCTTGCCGGGGTGGCTTCGGATGGTACGACGGGGTTGACGGTGGGAATTCAACTTGAGTGTCGGCGAAAAATAGCTGAATCACCCGTCAGATAGACAAAATCGCCGCTGAAGTTGGCTGTGAATTCACAGCTTCCTCTATATGCGAGGTTTCGCCATGCTGCGATGACAGCTAAACAGGGACAGAGCATCTTGCCGGGGTGGCTTCGGATGGTACGACGGGGTTGACGGTGGGAATTCAACTTGAGTGTCAGCGAAAAAACAGCTGAATCACCAGTCAGCTAGGCAAAATCGCCGCTGAAGTTGGCTGTGAATTCACAGCTTCCTCTGTAAGCGATGTATCGCCATGCTGCGATAGCAGAAAAGAAGAGGGGCGGGCGAGCTTGTGGCTACCGGGTGAGTAGCTCTCGCGCTCGTCGCCGCAAATGATAGCGGCGATGCGAGTGGTGACTGCGCAGCGGTTCGACACACTCGGGACGTCCGGCGACCGTGCAAAACAATCGACCGAAGTCGCTGACCAGTTCGCACCATGTCCCTGAGTCCAAGCCGAGCCGCTGTAGCACTGGCGGAGTTTCCGCGGGCGTGAAGCCTCGTTTTCCAGGTGCAATCTGGCGGGCGGTCCAGTCGAGCATTTCCAGATAATCTTCGAGTGACATCGGCAAAAAACCTTTGTCACTGCAGCGGTTTCCTGACTGGCTTGCGCAGGGGCCGATCTGACCAGCCCCCTCATCGAGCAGTACCGGAGCCAAAAAATGGTCACGAAGCTTTGCGATCGGAATGTCTTTGTCGTTGTTTTGATTGATCGTGATCGACTCGATTCGCCGCTGCACCGAAGTATGATCGCTCCGTTCGAGCGTTTCGGTCATCGCAGCTCGAATCGGATTCAGGTCCACATAGGCCGCGCAAGCTAGCAACGAAGCTTCGTCAACGATCCGCGTGGCATGAAAGCGGTCTTGGAAAAAATGGCCAGTTTCTTCGTCTTCTTGGTTTGCTCGGATCGCGACTCGTTGACAAAGCAGTCGCATCCACCAACTGATACTGCTGAGCCGTTTGCGGATCTCACCACATTTAACGGGACAACCTGCGATCGAGCGAATCTCTGCTTCGCTTGGCGGAAGAGGCATGCCCTCGGAATTTCGCCGATGCGGACAAATCATCATCCATCGCCGGGCCACCTCATGATCGCTCCAGGTCGCCACAACATCAGGCCGCGTGCGTAGGATCAAGTGAGCATGGTTTGATAGCAATGTGAACGCTAGCAAATCAATTCCAAAGAAATTTGCGTAATGTATGAGGTATCCTTCGATCCAATCTTTGCGATGGTCAAAGTTTTTGCCGCTAATTGGGTCGTCTCCCATCAAGAAGCAGCGTCGTACGGTCCGAGTCGTGACGTGGGCAATTGCAATTTCGTCGGGGGCAAAGACTTCCGATCGAGCTAGTCGGGCCATCATCACACCTCGTATACGAGCAGACGGAACCGGTCGCGTTCCACTATTGAATCGTTCGTCCACCGTAATCAAAAGTCAACCCCTAACAAACATGCTCTGTCCCCCTTTGATGCCCCAACAAACATGCTCTGTCCCCCTTTGATGTCGTCCCCCTTTGATGCCCTTTGATGCCGGTAGAAAACTTCACAACTCGATGCTTGCTGCTGTTACTAGATGGCCGTAATATGGCGATACAATTCCATCGAGATCGTGGGATTTTGAAAACTTCAGCGGCTTCTTAACTTCGATGAGATGATGACGGGATCAAAACGCCATAATTGGGAACTCAGTGGTTCGAAGAAACTGAGCAGCGGGTTTCATCGTAATTCGAAGCAGAGAAAGCTTCATGAGATACGTGTTCCGTGCGTTCTGGTGTTTTTTTCTGTACTGGTAGTTAGCTTGTTGATGAGTTCGGCGGTCAAGGTCGCCGCGCAAAATCCGAGTCAGGCTGGCGAACTGGCCGCGCGTTTTGGCAAGGTGGAACCTCTTGTCGATGGTCGGGCCTCGATCGGAACCATTTCTCCTTCAGCCAAAGTTGCTTGGTCTAGTTTGACAAGCGAAGCGGAGAGTAGTGGGAAATTATTGTCGCTGCGAGGATTTTCTAACTTCCTTATCGAAAAACAATTTCAGCTGACCGGGGCGGACTACGCGAACCTCGAATCGCTTTACCTGTCGCTGCAAAGGCCGCCGAGCGAGTGGGCCTCGATGATAGAGTCACACGTCGCGAGCGGTGATGCTGCGGTGCCTGCCAGATACGACTATAAAGTCTCCACCAGTAAGCATCCGTCTATCATGCGTCTTCAGGCATTCCACGATGGAAAGAATTGCTCTCTGACTTCGGCGAAGCTCGTCGACCACCGTGCCATTGAATATTCGACCGTTGCGACCGATGGAAGTCGCCTGATGCGGTTTAACCGAGAAGGGGACAAGTGCGAGGAACCGATTCAGGTTCCCTCTGAAATGTGGAATGCTGACCTTACGCAGTTTCAAAGCTATCATGAAGCGATTCGATCGGACGATCCTTTCCTTCTTTACTTCCCCGATGCTTTTCAATCTGCTTACAACCTCAAGGGCACGGTTGACATCGTTTCGGACATTTGCGGTTCTCGCATTTGGGAGCAGACAGATACGATCAATGGGAAAAATGCCTTTTTTTGTGGTTCTCCGTTGGCTTACATGGCATTTGATGCAGAAACAGGCGATTTGCTTGCGTACGTTTCCGGCGAATACAATCTTGTCGATCGAAACCTAAAGCCTGGGTCTACAGATCGTCAAAATCTCGTCTTGTTTGCAGAGCATAAGTTCTTCAAAAAGCTTGGCCGTTTGCCAGCGGAGACCACGATCAATATAGGTAGGGCCGTGACTTTGGTTTCCTTGCTAAACGCTGAGCAGGCATCCCCAGCGGACAGCAGCTTGGTCGAGGCAACAATCCCAGACAATGCATATGTCTTAGATAGGATTAACGGGGTTAAATACATCAAATACGGTGACAAGTAAGACGTCGAGCGAGCTACCGGGCTTTCAAGGTGGCTGATTTGGGTGAACCTTCTAGTTTCAGCTGTAATTCTGTTGATGCTTGTTTTTTTTAAGCCCCCACAAGGTGCTCTGTCCCCTTTTTAAATATCACCACGCGGTTTTGGTTCGCCAGACGTTCGAATTCAGCGATGGAACCATCGGGTTGCGATTTTGGCTGGACTTTTTGATACCATCATCGGATTGGACAAGGTTTCGTTCGAAGACAAGAAAACCAATGAATTGAGGGTTAACGGCCTGGTCGTTGGCTCGGATCTACTGAGGGCGGCCGCTGAGAACCGGCCCTACTTCATATCTCCTCTAGCCCCATCCCGATAGGGATTTTAGCAATTAGCCGGTGGTTTGAGCGTAGCGAACACCACCGGGAATCCTTACCTACGGCTAATGTCTTTAATCCCTATCGGGATAGGATCGAGCGGGAATCCACTGTCAACTATTGACGCGTCGACAGCGCGAAGAGCCGGTTCCTACCGGCCGGCTCTATTGCCCCGTCAAGGGCGGCCGGTGGGGACCGGCCCTACTGGAATCCGCGGCACTCAGTCGATCGTTACCTGCATCGGCTTGCTGCCGACTTTGACACCGTTGGCAACCATGGCCGTCGGAGCGTCTTTGCCGACTTTGACAATAAACGATTTCCCCTTCGGAGCTCCCGGAGTGAACGCTTTGCCCGGCACACGGACGGTGTACAGCACTTCGTTGCTGGTCGCATCGATCAGTTGCACCACGGGGTTTTCTACATTGAAGCTTAGCTCACCTAATTTGCCCCAGGATGGCGGGTTGTAGTTGTCGAACTGCGAGATCGTTCGTGGCCAACCGGGATACTGCTCCGCTGCGGGGTCGGTGACATCGACGTTTCGTGGCCAGCACTCCATGCGGATTTCGCGAGTTTTCGTGTTGAAACGAACGATGCCAAATCCAGCTGCCCGCGTATTGAGCAGATTGCCCGCAGGTTTTTCTTCCGGATTCGCCGCAGCATAATTGGTGACCTTGTTGGCGAAACCGTCAAGTTGGTCCCCGGTGTAATCGGGAGCACCCGGCTCACGATTTTTTCCTGGTTCAAGCGGCATCCACCAACGCAGGTAAAGGTTGGCGATCGAGGGCACACAGAACGACCAGATCGCATCACGATGTTCGTCAATGCCGTGATGAAACAGAGTGGCCAAGTGCTGGTCACCTGCATAGTGAAACGCGAACGCCTTTCGAAGCTCCGCGAGCGCCCGGTTGCGGCCGGATTGAGGCCAGCCATTGGAGTCCATATCGGCATGCAGTCGTCCATTGGCCGTCCCATGGATGTGGGCACCCCCACAGAAAATCGTTTGCGACAGCGCAACCTTCATGTCGGCATCACGCCAATCCTGTGCCCAATCGTCAATGAACTTCAACTGGCGTTCGCCTAACAACACCGCACCTTCAACGTCAACGCTGGCGGGGTCGTACTCGGGATTGCGAATGTGATCTGGACGAGGCCCCTGTTTTGGCACTCGACCCGCAGGTCCCGTTTTGAATTTGCGATCCTCGAGGATCGCAAAGTCGATGTTCCCCCAATTTAAGTTGGTGAAATAAACGCCAATCCCCTGACCGATTTTATGGGGATCCACCGGATCGGGAAGATGGCTGGTCTGCGCCCGTTCGACTTCTTTGACGTAGACACCCGGTTTAGCATAACCACCGTCGGCGGCTCCGCTGAGCGTGGAAATCTTGCCGCTTTCGCCCCACAGGTTGGGTTGGCCGACATCATGGTCGTCTGGCAAACAGATGGTCGGACGGTCTTTGATGATGTCACCAAATTCGCGACCGAATTTCAGCCACGCCGCATAGTGTCGATTGTGATCGTAAACTTGGTCGCCGGAAAAGAAGAGCACGTCGGCGTCGACTCGGTTGACGTTGTCGATCAGATCTTGTCGCGAGATATCGCCGCCGTGTTGGGGTTGAATTGAGTTACCGGTAAACCCCGCAACGATGATCTCGTCTTTGTCGACCGGGTTTTTGCGAACCGTGCCCTGATAGAACGCTTCGCTGCCATGCGCGACGCGGTACTTGTAGGATTTTGAATCGTCCCAGTTTTCGACCCGAAACGGAGCGGTCCAACCCGATTCGATGACGTCCGTCCGAGCCACCTCAGTCCACTTGCCATCCTTCTCGATTTCCAGACGGACCGTTTTCGGATCGCTATCGGACAACGGATACAATTGGGCTGTCAATTTCAACGTGTTGTCATGGACCGTATACAAAGCGAAACATATGAGGTCCTTTTTTTCGACGTTGGGGATGCTCAGATCGGCACCCTTTCGCCCGCGGTTCTGCTGGGCAACCGCAGGGGCACAAATCACTAGCAGAGCAAAGCAGCATAGCGTGAGACGGTTCAATAACTTCATCATGTTTCCTGAGGGGGGATAGGGGTCAGTCGTTTGTTGGGGAATTTCGAGTGGATCAGGTCACTTGATTGGTGTCAGCATCGATGGTGTTGCGTGGTGGACACCAGAGGATAACAAGGTAAAGCGGGATTAAAAAATGCGGGGCACGCAGGATGGCTTCATGCAGGAATTGGTCGGCTCCCCAATAGTTTAAACTCCACGACATGCCAGCCAAGGGACGTGCCACCGCAGTCAGGAATCCCCAGATCACTGCATAGCCGGCTGCGACCCGGCGTAGCGGCGGAATGAATATCGCCACGCAAACGACGAAGTCGAGCACGCCAAAGGCACGCAACATCGCATTGGCGGTTTCATATTCAACATCCAATGCAACGGAAATCATCCCATAAAAGCTGCCCGGCGTCGGCCACCATCCGATCGCATAACAACCATGGCCCGCAAACGTCATCACCAACGCTACCATCGCGGTCACGACCGTAATGCGATGACGCGCTCCGAAGCGGAGCGCCATCACCAATAACACCGGAGCGAGTATTTGCCCGCCGTGCTCAATGAACATCGGTGCCTGATGCTGCGACGCGACATACTTTGCATAGCTCAAAACGGCCAGCAATCCACTGCCACCGACCAGACCCGCCATTTGAAAAAATGATTTGGAGCGTACCGTCAACGTCAACACGGTGCACGCGAGGTAGAGCCAGGTGATGCGAGCGATCCAGGTTTGCAGCCAGCCATCGTCGGCGCCGGTTCCGACAAACTCATCCCAGCTGATGCCCAACCGGTTCGCGAAATCGTACGTGGCATCTTGCCAGAGCAGGATGCCGTAGGGGCCTTCCCAGTAGTAGTGCACCCAGGTCCAACCTGCGAAACAGAGCAGCGCGGCCAAACGAAGAATCAGGACCAGAATTCGGTCGTCGCCGCGCTGGTCCGCTGTTTGTTCGTGCCCGGTTTGTTTGTGCCCCGTTTGTTCGTCGCCCGTTCGCTTTGGGGCTGATTCCGTTCCGTTGGCGTTCATCATCACTGAGGCGAGAGGTGCTTTTTGCGGGCGTTCACGAAGCGGCTTCGATTTTGATCCTGTATTGTAATCGGACGACCTATCAAATTGCAGGTAATTGCCTAGGAAGTCAGGTCGATTCCGTTGGGAAAGGGGGAGCGGAAGTCGGCGATTGTTCCACTGCTACTTTTGTTCGTTTTTCCCACCATGTTGAGCCGGTCACGCTAGCCCAATGCCATCTGCTATGGCATTCGACGGGTGGTATTCGTAGCGGTGCGGCGCGGAGCCTCGCACTTTAAATTTTGGACGCTTTACCCGCTGCAACCGGGTCGGCCCCCCGCCGCGCCGCTACCCAAAGTAGATGGCATCGGGCTTGCGCCGCACCGCTACAAACGCCCGACGGACTTACGAGTTTTGACGTTAGATCGATGCGAACATGGCGTCCGTATCGAGCATGGTCGCATCCGCGATAATGATGGCGTAAACCGCCATGGACGCCGTTGCAATCACTTCGAGTATTTGCTCGCTGTCCAAGCCATGTTGACGCAAACTGGCAAAATCCTCGTCCTGCAATTCATGGGGGCCGGCGGCACATTTGACCGCAAATTGAAGGATGTTGCGAATGCGGTCGGGCAGCTCTTCGCTGAGTCCTTCCATGACTGCCCGAATCGTGCGGTCCTCGACACCAAGGATGCGGCAACATGCGGTGTGGGCATCGCGGCAATAATTGCACTCGCGATCCACGGCAATCGCCACAAAAATCAATTCCTTCGTCGACCTGGGAAGATTCCCCTCAAGCAGTATGTTTTTGACGAGTCCCCACGTCCCGGCCAACATTCGAGGTGAAGTGCCTTGGACGCGGATAAAATTCGGCACGCCGGGGAATCCCATCCCAAGCTGAAAGTCGCGGTAGATTTGCTCAACCTCTTTGGGGGCGTCAGCCTCGTGCTTCAGTGGGAAGCGTTGCATAATGAATCACCCTTCGTCGTTAGCAGCCAATGTATTGCGTGAAACTGGAAGATTTGCGTTGAACGCTGCCGAATCGCCGATTTCGCCACACTCTACTGACTCGAATTTTACCCTTGTTACTCGCCGTCCGATAGTTATTAACTGTGCGATAAAGGGAGTAGGATCGTAGACGAAATCGAGATATCATCTGCGGGTGGCATTCCCCGGATGCGTCTCGAACGGAATTTTGACGCCTGCACCCCTTTCTTCGCCGACTTCCTTTTTCCCTTTCTGACTTTGCCATGCTCCCCAGCGACCGTCACGAACAAATTCGCGCGTTTTTCAATCAGGCGGTGGGCATGGTCGATACCGAGCGTCGTTGGTTTCTTCACTCGATTGAGGATCGCGATCTTGCTGCGGACGTCGAACGTTTGCTCGAATCTTCGGCGTGCTGCGGAACCTTTCGTGACAAAAACAAGGATTCCGGTAGCGGGGCCTGTTAAGACGCCCATTTGGGAGTCGATCTTGTCTTAGCGACGCTGGCCAGAGCGTCGGATCGTTACCCTCTAAGCTACCAGTGCGATCTGCTTTCGCTCTAACCGAGAGGCTTTTATAGCGGAGCGGCGCGGGGCCCGCCCGGTAAATTACGAACCGTTTACTCGCTGCAACCGGGCGGCCCCCCGCCGCTCCGCTACTAAGGCAGATGGCATTGGACCCCGTGCCGTGCCGCTACCCAAAGTAGATCCCACCGTCGGGCGACCGTAGCAACGTTTTCTGGAATCGCGACCGTGTCGTTCTTGTGAAATTGCTGATTAGAGGGAAATCGATCTAGATTTTCTTGCCGCAGAATTGTTAACACGGCAATTGGTTCTTGTTCGCCAGCCCCACTTCCGCGCCGAGAGCGAAAGCTTGCAAACGACTCGTCTGTCACCATCGACGCCATCCCCAAAAGCGACTCGCAGCCGCGATCCGCGTCTGCACTCGTTGTGGATTGTCCTTTTTGCAATACTCGCATTACCTTCGGTCGGCTGTGTGCGTCGCCGCATGACGGTCCGCACCAATCCGCCTGGAGCGACGGTTTCGGTCGACAATCAGGTGATTGGTACGAGCCCAGCGGCGTCGAGTTTCGTTTATTATGGAACTCGCGAATTCCGGATTGAAAAAGAAGGCTATAAGACCGAAACGATCCGACGTCGCTTCAACCCTCCTTGGTACGAGATGCCAGGACTCGATTTCATCTCGGAAACTTTGTGGCCAGGCGATCTTCGTGATGAACGAATCATTGATGTTGAATTGGTGCCCAAGACGCTCGCCCCGACCGGCGAGGTCGTGGATCGTGCCGATTCCTTGCGAACTCAGTCCCAAACGGGAATGGTTAACGCACCGCGATAGACGACTGTGAAACTCGTCTCTGCTAGCGGACTGCACCGCCTCGTCGCTCCCAGCATCATCCTGTTGTTGTTCGCTACCGTGTTGGTCGGCGTTGACCGCTTAGCGTTTCGCGATGTCGGCCACTTCTACACGCCGCTGTATGATTACATTGGTCACCGCACTCGCGGCGAATGGCTGCCGCTATGGAACCCATTGGACCAAACCGGCATGCCGTTGGTCGGCGAAACGACGACCGCCGTTTTCTATCCCGTCCGCTGGATCCTGTTTCTGCTGCCGATCAAGACCGACGCGGCTGTCGGCTGGTATGTCGTCATTCACTTGATCCTCTCGGCGATTACGACCCGCTACGCCGCTCGCCGCAGTGGGGCGAGCGAGATCACCGCGACGATGGCCGGGCTGAGCTATTCGCTTTCCGGCTGCGTGTTGGTTCTGTATACGAATCCGCCGTTCCTGGTCGGCGCCGCTTGGTTACCGCTGCTGATGTCGACGCTGATTCAGCGTCGGCAAATCCCGCAAACCCAGCGAGTGCTGATTGCTGGTGTGGTGATGGCGATGATGATCTTGGCCGGGGATCCACAAACCGTTGCCAACGTCGTGATTGTCGCGGTGGTGGTGGCCTGTGGGCGTTGGGGAATGTCGATGATCACTCCGCGATCTTACACAAGGACCCGACGGCGAACGGTGAAGAAAGAAAGCGTCATGATTGCGGAGCAATCAACGCCAGAAAACAACGTAATGATCGCCGAGCGATCAGCGACGATCACTGCGGTCGTTGTGAGTTGTCTGCTTGCGTCGCTGCTTGCATTGCCTCAGCTTGCCGCCTCGGTTTCCTGGAGCGTTCAAAGTGACCGCGTCCTCCGCGATGTCGATACCGATTGGCTAAGTCCGCCGTTGCCTCATTCACGACGCGGCCAAGCATACCAGTTCTCCGTTGCCCCCTGGCACCTTGCCGAGTGCATTACGCCCAACGCGTTTGGCAGCTTGCTGCCGCAGTACCGCCGGTTGAGCAGTTTGATCCCCGGCGATGGCCGAATCTGGACCCCGTCGGTCTACATGGGACTGCTGGTCGCGATCGCGCTTCTGAGCACGTTGTTCACAACGGGGTTTGGTATCGTCCGCCGCCGGAATGCTCTGAAACGAAACGGTGATGTCATCCTCTGGCTCGCCATCACCATCGCCGCCACGCTCGTTTGTTTTGGGCATTTTGGCGCCGTTTGGCTTATCCAAAACGCAACGGGGACGCTCTCACAGACCGACAGCGGCGCCGGAGGACTTTACTGGCTGCTTTACCATGTCGTGCCCGGCTATGATTCGCTTCGTTATCCCGCCAAGTGGTTGCCGATCGCCGCATTCGCGGCGTCAATGGTGACCGCGAAATGGCTCGAACAATTGCCTCGTTATGCGTCGTCCACGCGGTGTTCCGTCGTGACGTTGGCGGGCATCTTGGTTATCGCATTGGTCATCGTGATCGCGATGCAATGGATTCCAAATGGTGGGATCGGAAACCCAGGCCAACTGCCGTCCGATCCCTTCTGGGGACCACTCGATATCGCTGGTGGGCTTCGCGAAGTTGCTTGGTCGATCGTCCATTCCATCATCGTGCTGGGATGTTTGGGGTGGGGACTAACCCGTTTTTTCGGCAATCGCCTTTCGCGGGTTCACACCGCGCGCTATTTGCTGGTGATTGTCGCCATTGACATTACTGTGTTTGCAGCGGGCAACATCGCACGCGTCTCTGCAAACCGAGATGCGATTCGTTCGATTCCCATGCCCGTTGCAGCCGCGAAAACGTTGACGCTGCGAACACGAACCGGAAAAGGATGGCCGCGTGATTGGCGGGAAAGCCGCGATGAGGACCGCTTAACCGAGGTCGAATGGAGCTCGGAAATCGCGTGGTTCGGCCGTTGGCATCTGGCAGATCGTGGTCATGTGCTCAACAACATGACCTCGATTGGCTCGCAAACCATGGCGATGTTTTGGAAATCAACCGCCGAAGTCACTCGTTCAATGTCGGCGGACGAGCGAGCTGAATTTTGGGCTGCGGTGTCACGATGGCTAGGCATTGGTCAAACGCTGAACGCGACCGAGGGATCACGGCCCGTTTCCGATTGGAAACTTGTTGAAACCCACATCAGCCAAGCACCGGCGCATCCTAAACTGCAAGTTCACTTTGCGTGGTCAAAACGAGACGTTCGCGAAGCAAGCCGCGACGATTTTGAATCGCTGCTG